>NZ_JBVVQU010000003.1:0-183070 GCF_055811555.1 Mesorhizobium sp. WSM4813 | reverse complement strand
GCAACATCGGAAAGGCTCGCAACATCGTTCATCCCGGCCCAGGCGGCCGCCGAGCGCAGGCTCATCCCGCCGGGGCCATAGGCCAAGGCCAGACGCAGCAATGTCGATGCGTCCGCAACATTGCGACGACGTACCAGCGCTCCCGTCGCTCGCGCCGTCGCGTCAAGATCAACACATTGCGACAGTCTCGAGATCAGAGCCTGCCAGTCGCTTTCAATGGAATCATTCCTTTGCATCTGGCCTAGGAATCACATCTCGATTCCACCAGTCTACCCCTAAGTTAGCGCCTATGGGCTCTAGTCCCTCGTTCGAATGATGCTATTGCATTAGCTCCCGCGCACTTTGCACCGATGTCGACACGTCGGGTTTAAAAGGGCAACTCCATGGACACACTCATGACGACGGCCCGGCAGTTTTGCCAAGACGATTCAGGCGCCGCCATGGTCGAATATTCGATCCTTGTCGGCATCATTGCCGCAGCAGCGATACTTGCGACCCTGGCGATTGGTGGCTGGGTCACCGGACGCTTCACCGGCCTGCGTTGGAAGCCTCGCCGCTCGGTACCTGCAACGAGGGAACGGGCGTCGGAACCTGACGCGCTAAAACTCAGCGCTCTTACTGCCTGAGAAGGGTCGGCGTTCGTCGCGCCGGCCCCTTTTATACGAGTTTCTGTACGAACAAACACCGCCACCAGGCTTCGAAACCCGCTGTGGCGGTGGCCTGTACGCTATAGGTGTTTGTTGCATTAAGGCCAGTTGCATGGCCGCAATCGTTGCGGATGTTGCCAGCCACTTGACTGGCCTTCGGCATCCAGTGCCACGCCAGAGAACGACACCGTTAGTTGACGGCTCAACGCTGCTGGCCGCTGCGATGACAGCCTCCGGCGCTAGCGGCTAGGGTGCTTATGGTAGGATCGGGCGGGTTGAAGCGCCTATTGTGATTCTTTCGCCTCTTCCTTTTTCAGGATCGGCGTTTCGGCAGTTGTCGGCGTGTTCGCGACGCTTGCGACCTTGGTTTGCTGATCTACGCTTACCGTCTTGGTTTGCTGATCTACGGAAGCCGTCGTTTTATTGTGGCCAACACATTCCGCTGCGGCGCTGGACACCGAAAGGCCCAGAGCGGCGACAACTAAGAGAGCGGTCTTCATCCTATGGCTCCTGCTTCGTTGTTGAGGGTACCGGAAAAGATTAACGGGATATCCCACCCTCGAAAAGTCAACTTTTCGTGCCCGCCCCAACGAAAATAATTGCAATAAGCGGACATGAAGTCCGCGTTTCGGCCCAATCTGGGCGAATTCGGCATGGGCAATAAACCGACCCATGCCTTGCAGCACGACTCTCTCGTTCCGAGATGTTACAAGGACTTAACGCGCATCGCTTGAACTATCTTGATAGCGACGCGCTTTGGTGAAACTGCGGATCAGGGATTCTCGACCGTGTCCTCAACTGCGTTTGCGGTCGATTTGACGTCCCTGCCGACGCCGCGAACGGTATTGGCGCAGGCTGAAAGAGCCAAGGCGCAAGCGATAATGGCAATCGGCGCGATACGTAACAGTTTCATGAATGGTGTCTCCCTCAACAAATAGATTTGCCCGACAGCAACGAAGATAGGTTAAACTGGTTCCATGAGCATCGCGCGAAAACAGCAATCCGATCAAGGCGACAGGCTGCTTGTCATCGCCTGCGGGATGATTGCGCGCGAAGTTCTGGCCGTCAAGGAGCAGCTGGGGCTCGGCCATCTCGACCTGACCTGCCTGCCGGCGGAGTTCCATTTCTACCCGGACCGCATTGCGCCGGCTATGGACAAGGCAATCGAAAAGGCCAAGGCTGACGGCTACAGAAACATCTTCGTCGGCTACGCCGATTGCGGCACCGGCGGCCTGCTCGACCGCGTCTGCGAGAAGCATGGCGTGGAGCGCATGGCCGGGCCGCATTGCTTTGCCTTCTACCAGGGCATGGACGCCTATGCGAAAATCGCCGACGACGACATGATGTCGTTCTACATGACTGATTTCCTTTGCCGGCAGTTCGACGCCTTCTTCATGAAGCCGCTCGGCCTCGACAGGCATCCGGAGCTGATCAAGGACTATTTCGGCAATTACGAAAAGCTGGTCTATATCGCCCAGACCGACGATCCGGAACTCGACAAGGTCGCCGAGAAAGCCGCGAAAATGCTCGGCCTCGCCTATGAGCGCCGCTCGACCGGCTATGGCGACCTGACGGCGGAGCTGGCCAGCGCCGCCGCACACGGCTGACCGTTCGATCAGGCGGCACTTTCTTCGGCTGCGAGCGCGGCAAGCACATCGGCAAAGCTCGTCTTGCAGATGAAGCCCAGCCTGTCCCTCGCCCGCGAGGCGTCGTAGACGCGGTCGATCGAGGAAAACATTGTCGAGCCCTTTCGCGCATAGAGCGCCGGAAACTCTGGAAAATAGCGCTCGACGACGGACGGTGCGTCGGCAATCAATGCCGCGCAATCATCGGGCCGGAACGGCGTTGGCGCCGAGACAATGAAGATGTCGAAGCCCAGTTGTGGCGCCTTCTCCAGCGCCGCGACATGGGCGTCGGCGGCATCTTCCACGGTCAGCCGGCGGAACAACAGCTCATTGGCCTTGGTGTTGGCGTCCGACTGCTCGATCGCATGCGCCATGTCGTCTGCCTCGGGAAAGAACCGGGCGGTGCGCAGCACGATCACCGGCAGGCCGGACCGGATGTGATAGAGGCGGCAAAGATGTTCGGCCGAAAGCTTGGTGACGCCGTAGATGTTGCGCGGTTCTGGCGACATGTCTTCCGTCAGCCAGGCGGCCTTGCGCACACCGCCGCTCAAGCCGGCGCGTATGGTTTTCGAGATCATCAGCGAGGTCGTCGATGTGAAGACGAAACGCTGAACGCCTGATACCACTGCCGCGTCGAGCAAGTTGAGCGTGCCGCGCACATTCGTCTCGATGAAATCCTCATTTCGTTGGTGTCAAGCGCGCCGCTGTGGACGATTGCCTCGATGCGGTGTTCCCTGACCGTCCGCACGACCAGATCACGGTCGGCGACCGAGCCGATCACCTGCGTTTGCGCCGACGCGACAGGATCGAGGCCGATGACGCCATGGCCAAGGGCCCGCAGGTGCGGCGCGAGCGCGCTGCCCAGCCAGCCTGACGATCCCGTAAGCAATATCCGCATCGGTGAAACCACGATTTTTAACCTGCCGCTGTTAAGCACGGATGACAGACCGCCGCGAACGGGTAAGTTCTATGCCAAACGAGAAAACAGGCTGTTCCAGCCGTCGACCGGGAAACGCACCGATGATCGCTCGCCTCTTGATAGCCGCAGGCGTTGTCTGCTTCGCACTGCCCGCGCTCGCCGATGGCGAGGTGCAGAAGCTGATCACGCCCGCCGACAAGGTGCGGCTCGACAAATATGACGAGACTCGCAAGGCGGCCCTTGATGAAGCCAAGGCTGGCGACGCTGCCGAGGTCAAGCAGCTCGACGCCTTGCTGGCAAAACCGTTGGTCTCGTTTCCCGACAAGGACCTGACCGGCAACTGGCAGTGCCGCACCATCAAGGCCGGCGGGCTGAGCCCGCTCGTCATCTATAGCTGGTTCAAGTGCAAGGTAAGCGACGACGGTTCGGGCTGGATGCTGGAAAAAATCACCGGTTCGCAGCGCACCAAAGGCCGCTTCTTCGACGACGGCGAAAAGCGCTCGATCTATCTCGGCTCCCTTTCTGTCAACGACGATGCTGCTAAACCCTATGGCAGCGGCCCGCAAAGCGATCAGGTCGGCTATGCCTTTCGCAACAGCGCCAACGAATGGCGCATCGAGTTCCCTGCGCCCTATTACGAATCGAAGCTCGACATACTTGAGCTCAGGCGCTGAGCCCGCAGCCCTAATACCTAAGCCGATCATCAGGATTAACCCGGCGGTCTAGCATCCCAGGCGCTAAGACTATGTCTTTACGGCGCCACGTCGCAGCCTGCCTTCGAAACAATGGTCCTGGACTGGCGCGTAAAAACCGGTGTCTGGTAATGAGCCCCGATTTACCGGGCAGCGCCCCGGCGATAAGCTTGGCCCCCATGAGCGAAATCGACCACCGCACCATCATAGCCAGCCTTTCGGTCGAGGACCGTCGCGACCTCACCGCCAAACTGGACAGGCCCGGTATTGTCCGACTGGCCGTTCACGGCGGGCTGGTTGTCGTGCTGGGTGCGCTGATCGCCGCCCGCATTCCGTTCTGGCCGGTTCTCGTGCTGCCGCAGGGGATCCTGATCGTCTTTTTCTTCACGCTGTTGCACGAGACCATCCACGAAACGGCCTTCAGGACGCCGTGGCTCAATCGCGCCGTCGCCGTCGTGACCGGCTTCCTGATCCTGCTGCCGCCGGCATGGTTCCGCTATTTCCATTTCGCGCACCATCGCCACACGCACGATCCGGACAATGATCCCGAACTGATGAGCCCGAAACCGGAGACCTTTGGCCAGTATCTGCGCTATCTCTCCGGCGTCCCCTACTGGACCGGCATGGCGCGCGTGATCGTCGTCAACGCCGCCGGCCGCAACCGCGACGTCTTCGTGCCGGAAAAGGGCCGCGACAAGGTGACTTCGGAAGCACGTTGGTTTCTGATCGCCTATGCGGTGCTGCTGGCGGCTTCCCTTGCCGTGCAGTCGGCGCTGCTGCTGTGGATCTGGATTGTGCCGGTGCTCCTCGGCCAGCCCTTTTTGCGGGCCTATCTGCTGGCCGAGCACGCGCTTTGCCCGCATGTCGCCAACATGCTCGAAAACACCCGCACCACCTTTACCACGCGGCTGGTGCGCTTCGTGGCGTGGAACATGCCGTACCACTCCGAGCACCATTCCTATCCGGCCGTTCCCTTTCACCGTCTGCCGCGTTTCCATCAGATCGTCGCCGAACACCTGCGAACAACCGAGCGAGGCTATATCCGCTTCCACAGGAAGCTTGTCGGCAGCTTCGATCGTCGCACCGGCTGATCCAAACCAAGCCAAATATCGAAAACTCTCACCTTTCCTTTTGCGGCCTCCAATTGCGTCGCTTTTGAATGCGCGCGCGTCGTCCCATAACAAGCAGCCCAACAGCGCTTCCGGCAATGCTCCGAACCACTGCATCGGCCCGAAGACCGAAATCGATCTCCGGCAATACGATGCAGCTGAGTGAAATGGTAGAGAGTCCTTTGTGCGTCCGATTGGACGCACGGCGCTCTACGGGAAGTAGGAATTCATGGCCGATCTGATCGTCGTCTACTGGCGCGACATTCCCGCCCAGGTCATCGTCAAGAAAGGCCGGCAGAACGCCAAGCGCGAACTGCCGCTGCGCTTCACCGAGGCGATCGACATGTGCGCGATGCGGACCGGCGCCGGCGGCACCGACGACTACCTGGCCGAATGGCGCAAGGCCGACCCCGTGCCGGTCAGCGACGATCTTGAAGGCGAGGCCGAAAAGGCCCTTCAGAACATCGACGCGAAATACGACCGCGAACGGCTGGTCGCTCTGGTCAAGGCGGGCGGGAAAGAAGATGTCTGAGATGACCCCGGCGATTACCCAGGCCACTCTGGTCAAGAAGGCAGCGCCGAAATCCGACTACAAGCCGGCCGACGTGTCGCCGCAGCGGCGCGTGCAGCGCTCCTTCGCGGTCAGGCTGTGGTCCGTCCGCCACTCGCGACTGCTCGAATGGTTCTACGCCAGGTTCTCCGACATGTTTTTGCTCCTCCATCCGCTGTGGAAGCGCATCGGTTACGGCCGCGTTGAAGGCCCGATCAAATTCGTCGAAAAACGCGTCAAGGGTTTTATGTTCGACTGCCGCATGTGCGGCCAGTGCATCCTTTCTTCTACCGGCATGTCGTGCCCGATGAATTGCCCCAAGCAATTGCGCAATGGCCCTTGCGGCGGTGTGCGCGCCAATGGCAATTGCGAGGTCGAGCCTGACATGCCCTGCGTCTGGGTCAAGGCCTGGGAAGGTTCACGCAACATGGTGCATGGCGACAAAATTCTCGACGTGCAGAAGCCGGTCGATCAGTCACTGCGGGAAACCTCGGCCTGGCTGCGGGTGACAGCACAGGCTGCCGCCGCGCGCGAAGCCTCGCGCAACACTCCCAACCCTGGGGCACCGGCATGATCGGCCGCCAGCCCGACGAGAACCCGGCCGGCATCCATCTGCCGCTCGACCCCCTACCCGGCCACACCTCACGCGGCCGGCTGGAGCGCGTCCTGAGGCGCGGCGAGTTCGCGGTGACGACCGAGCTCAACCCGCCCGACAGCGCCGATCCCGAAGATGTCTACAACCGCGCCAAAATCTTCGACGGCTGGGTCGACGCCATCAACGCCGTCGACGCGTCGGGCGCCAACTGCCACATGTCGTCGGTCGGCATCTGTGCGCTGCTGACCCGCATGGGTTATGCCCCGATCATGCAGATCGCCTGCCGCGACAGGAACCGCATCGCCATCCAAGGCGACGTGCTAGGCGGGGCGGCGATGGGCGTCGCCAACATGCTGTGCCTGACAGGCGACGGCGTGCAGGCCGGAGACCAGCCAGGCGCCAAGCCGGTATTCGATCTCGACTGCATGTCGCTGCTCGAAACCTGCCGCATCATGCGCGACAACGGCAAGTTCCTGTCCGGCCGAAAGCTGACGACGCCGCCGCAGCTTTTCCTCGGCGCGGCGATCAACCCTTTCGCGCCGCCGATCGATTTCCGCCCCTACCGGCTGGGCAAGAAGATCGCCGCCGGTGCACAGTTCGTGCAGAGCCAGTACTGCTTCGACGTGCCGATGTTCCGCACCTACATGCAGCAGGTCCGCGATCTCGGTTTCACGGAAAAATGCTTTATCCTGTGTGGCGTCGGGCCGCTGGCCTCGGCCAAGACGGCCAAATGGATCCGCTCCAACGTGCCGGGCATTCATATCCCCGATTCGATCGTCAAGCGGCTGGAAGGCGCCCAGGACCAGAAGAAGGAAGGCAAGCAGCTCTGCATCGACATCATCAACGAGGTGAAAGAAATTCCCGGCGTCTCCGGCGTCCATGTCATGGCCTATCGCCAGGAGGAATATGTCGCCGAGATCGTCGATGAATCGGGCGTGCTGAAGGGGCGTCAGCCCTGGAAACGCGAAATTCGCCGCGATGACCAGCTCGTCGCCGACCGGCTCGACCACATATTGAACGACGAGATCACCGAAACGCAGGTCGACATGGTCAAGACCGCGCATTGAGGCGCGGACGGTCACCATTCGCTTGATCGAAATCAGAAACGATATAAAGAAGTCTTTATATCACGAGGGAGAGATTTCATGACCCGGACGATCGTCGCCTCGGCGACACGAGAAATCATCATCGGCTTCGACCAGCCCTTCTGCGTGATTGGTGAGCGCATCAATCCGACCGGGCGCAAGAAGCTCGCGGCCGAGATGATCGCGGGCAATTTCGAGACCGTCATCAGGGACGCGCTGGAACAGGCCGCCTGCGGCGCGACTATGCTCGACGTCAATGCAGGCGTCACCTCGGTCAACCCGAACGAGACCGAACCCGGCCTGCTGGTGCAGACGCTGGAGATCGTGCAGGGCCTGGTCGACCTGCCGCTGTCGATCGACAGTTCGGTGACCGCGGCGATCGAGGCGGCGCTCAAGGTCGCCAAGGGCCGTCCGCTGGTCAATTCCGTCACCGGCGAGGAAGAAAAGCTCGAAGCCATCCTGCCGCTGGTCAAGAAATACAATGTTCCGGTGGTTGCCATCTCCAACGACGAGACCGGCATTTCGATGGATCCGGACGTGCGCTTCGCCGTCGCCAAGAAGATCGTCGAGCGCTGCGCCGATTTCGGCATTCCGGCGCATGACGTGGTCGTCGACCCGCTGGTCATGCCGATCGGTGCGCTGGGCGACGCCGGCCGCCAGGTCTTTGCCCTTCTGCGCCGGCTGCGTGAAGAGCTCAAGGTCAACACCACCTGCGGCCTGTCTAACATCTCGTTCGGCCTGCCGCACCGCCATGGCATCAACGCCGCGTTCATCCCGATGGTGATCGGCGCCGGCATGACCTCGGCGATCATGAACCCGGTGCGGCCGCAGGAGATGGAAGCGGTGCGCGGCGCCAATGTGCTGAACGGCACCGACGAGAACTGCACCAACTGGATCAGGACATACAAGGACTACAAGCCGGCCGAAGGCGGCCAGGCGATCGCGGCGCCCACGCAAGTCAATGCGCCGGGCGAAGGCAATGGCAATGGCGGCCGCCGGCGCGGTGGCCGTGAAGCCAGGATGGCTCGAGGATAAGCGCGCGCTTTATGGTGGACATTGGCTGATGGCATATTCCAGTGTTTGAACTCAGACGACATTTCACTACGATTGCGATCGTTCTGCCGCTCGTGATAATCGCGCGATACACGCTGTTCGAAAATGCCAGTGAGTTCAGTTTATTTGCCCAAGAATTGAAGCGATATGTGGCTCCGCTCGGCATCGCACTTTCGGTTATCTTAATAATGGGGCTAATCGCCGTTGTAGCGAATAAGATCGACCATCTTCGACAGAAACGACTGTCAAATATTTTCTTCTGGACCAGTTCGATCTTACTGGCTTTGGCCGTGGCTGCCGTCTTTGCTCACGTCAAGCTGCAAGGCAATCAGTCTTTGGATGAAACCCGTAGAAGTGTTGTAATCCTTTGAACTCACCCGCCAACATCACCGATCCGCTCGTGCTGTTCATGCCGTCCGGCAAGCGCGGGCGGTTTCCGGTCGGCACGCCGGTGCTCGACGCCGCACGCCAGCTCGGCGTCTATGTCGAGAGCGTGTGCGGCGGACGCGCCACTTGCGGGCGCTGCCAGGTCGAGGTGCAGGAAGGCAATTTCGCCAAGCACAAGATCGTCTCTTCCAATGACCACATCTCGCCCAAGGGCGCCAAGGAGGAGCGCTATGAACGCGTGCGCGGCCTTCCCGAACGCCGCCGGCTGTCCTGCTCGGCGCAGATCCTCGGCGATCTCGTCGTCGACGTGCCGCAGGACACGGTCATCAACGCGCAGACCATCCGCAAGGACGCCGACACCAGGGTCATTGCCCGCGATTCGGCAATCCACATGTGCTATGTCGAGATCGAAGAGCCCGACATGCACAAGCCGCTAGGCGATCTCGATCGCCTGAAGATCGCGCTGATGAAGGACTGGGGACTCAAGAGCCTCGATTTCGATTTCCATCTGCTGCCGCAGGTGCAAGGCATCTTGCGCAAAGGCAATTGGACCGCGACCGCCGCCATTCACAAGGATGCCGACAGCGAGACCGCGCGGGTCATCTCTTTGTGGCCCGGCCTCAAGAACGAGGCCTACGGGCTTGCCTGCGATATCGGCTCGACCACCATCGCCATGCATCTGGTGTCGCTGCTGTCGGGCCGCGTCGCCGCCTCGTCGGGCACGTCGAACCCGCAGATCCGCTTCGGCGAGGATCTGATGAGCCGCGTTTCCTATGTGATGATGAACCCGGACGGTCGCGAAGGCATGACGGTCGCGGTACGCGAGGCGATCTCGGGTCTCGTCGATAAGGTTTGCGCGGAAGGCAACGTCCAGCGCAACGACATCCTGGATTCCGTCTTCGTCGGCAATCCGATCATGCACCATCTGTTCCTCGGCATCGATCCCACCGAACTCGGCGGCGCGCCCTTCGCGCTTGCCGTCTCGGGTGCCGTGCACATCAAGGCGTCGGATATCGGCCTGAAGCTCAACCAGGGCGCCAGGCTCTACATGCTGCCTTGCATTGCCGGCCATGTCGGCGCCGACGCGGCTGCGGTGACGCTGTCGGAAGGCCCGCACCGCCAGGACGAGATGATGCTGATCGTCGATGTCGGCACCAATGCCGAGATCGTGCTCGGCAATCGCCAGCGCGTGGTGGCGGCCTCCTCGCCCACCGGTCCGGCCTTTGAGGGCGCGGAAATCTCCGGCGGCCAGCGCGCCGCGCCCGGCGCCATCGAGCGCGTTCGCATCGATCCCGACACGCTGGAGCCGAAATACCGCGTCATCGGCTCGGAACTGTGGTCCGACGAACCCGGCTTTCTCGACAGCGTGCAGGCAACCGGCGTCACCGGTATCTGCGGCTCCGGCATCATCGAGGTGGTCGCCGAAATGTATCTGGCCGGCATCATCTCCGAGGACGGCGTCGTCGACGGCGGGCTTGCCGCCCGGTCGCCGCGGGTCACCGCCAATGGCCGCACCTTCTCCTACGTGCTGAAGGAGGGCGAGCCCAGGATCACCATCACCCAGACCGACGTGCGCGCCATCCAACTCGCCAAGGCCGCGCTCTATGCCGGCACCAAGCTGTTGATGGAAAAGCAGCATACTGATCATGTCGACCGCATCCACTTCGCCGGCGCCTTTGGCTCGTTCATCGATCCGAAATACGCCATGGTGCTGGGACTGATCCCCGACTGCGATCTCGACAAGGTCTCGGCCGTCGGCAACGCCGCCGGTGCCGGCGCGCGCATGGCACTCTTGAACCGCGGCTATCGCCGCGAGATCGAGGAAACGGTGAGCCGGATCGAGAAGATCGAGACCGCGCTGGAGCCGAGATTCCAGGAGCATTTCGTCTATGCCATGGCGCTGCCGAACAAGATCGACCCGTTCCCGAAACTGTCGGCAGCTGTGAAACTGCCACCGCGCAAGACGGTCAGCGAAGACGGCATTGCCGGCGATGCCGCCCCGCGGCGGCGTTCGCGCGAGGGCCACGCGGCGCGGCGCGGCCGGGGATAGTATCCCGCCGATAAAAGCTGCACTTCGCCCTCATTCTCGTTTGCATGCAAATGTTTCCGGATCAGCCCAAACTGAAACAAGGCGCTGTTTTCGTGAAATCCACCAGATACATGTGCAGCGCATTTAACCGGCATCGAACGGCAGGCAGGAAATAACTTTCGGCCGCCGCAGCACTCCAAGGGAGATGAAGATGTCGATGTTCGAAAGCCTCGGCCGCTATAGGGCGGCCATCAAGCACGCGCACAGCAGGAACAAGTCCGTCCGGGCCATGAACAGCCTACCGCCCGAAATTCAGAGGGACATCGGCTGGCCCGTGTCGCCGCGCGAAGACCCGCAGGTCACCCTCTCGGCCCTGCTTCTGGGTTCGGCGCGCTGATGACCTTCGCCGACAAAAGCAAGCTGCTGGCCAAGTAATGCGGCTCCGGCGGCAAGCGACCGTTGGCTGCGCGCCGCACTGCTGCCCCGACGCTGAGCATGCGCGAGCCACGACCGGATGCTGGCCTTGATTGCCAGCCAGATCACACCGCCGTGTTGTCTCAGCGCAAATCTTGACATTCCGAGCGAAGGCACGATTTTCGATAGCGGGGGGTTCTCTTAGTCGGCTCAGCCGAAGTCCGTGTGTCCGCATGCCCAGTTTCAAAAGCCACGTCGTTTCCTTCGTGCTCAGGTATAGCCGCAAGAAAGCATTCTCCAGCCCGGAAAACCTGCAGCGCTGGATTGCCTACGCGCGCAAGAGGGAGAACCATCGGCCGCCCGCATCGCTGCATCAGCGTTTCGAGATCACGACGCGCAGCGTGGACGGCTTTCCCGTCTACGAGATCGCGCCAAAGACCGGCGAGCGAAAGCGAATCCTCTACCTGCATGGCGGCGCCTATGTCTTTCAAATCACGCCCTATCACTGGGGACTGATCGCGGATATGGCCAACCGGCTGGGCTTCGGTATCACCGTGCCGATCTATCCGATTGCTCCCGAACACGATTTCCACGCCATGTTCGGCATGGTCGGCAAGGTCTACCGTCAGCTGCTCGACGAAACGGAAGCGCAGGACATCGTCTTCATGGGCGATTCCGCCGGCGGCAACATGGCCGTGGTGCTGACCATGATGGCCGCGGAAGCCTCCCTGCCCTTGCCGTCGCGGCATGTGCTGATTTCGCCCGGCCTCGACGTGTCGCTCTCCAACCCCGAAGTGTTCGAGGCGGAACGCTACGATCCGTGGTTGGGAATTCCTGGCGGGCTGGAGGCGGTCCGGCTCTACAGTGCCGGCATAGATCCCAGCGACTGGCGCATCAGCCCGCTTTACGGTGACCTCTCGGTGTTGCCGAAAACGCTGCTTCTGACCGGTTCGCGCGACATGCTGACCCCCGACAACCTAATCTTCGCGCAAAAGGCCCGTGCCGCCGGTGTGGAGATAGAGGTCGTGCACGAGCCAGGCATGTTCCACGTCTGGCCGCTGATCGACATGCCAGAAGCTCGGCGCGCGCGGGACAGCATCGTGACGTTTTTAACCAGCGACACCGAAAGCTATCACGCCAAAGCCGGCGAATTGGCGCTGCAAAGGACAGATCGCGGCGTCACCGCTCACAACCTGGCTACGCCGTTGCGATCCTGAATCAAAATTTCCCGGTTTCCCTGAACACTTCGAAGGTCGCGCGGATATGGTCGGCGACCGCCTTCACCGGCGCGCTGGCGTCCGGCGCCACGACCATGGCCAGATTATAGGTGCCGATATCGGGCATGCCGTCCTTCGGGCAAAGCTCGACCATGTCGCTGCCGAGGAACGATTTCGGCAGCGGCGCCACTGCGAGGTCGGACATGATCGCGGCGCGCTGGCCGGCCGTATGCGCGCTCATATAGGCCACGCGATAGTTGCGGCCTTCGCGGCCGAGCGCTTCGAGCGCCCCGGCCCGCCAGGCACAGCCCTCTTCCCACAATGACACCGGAAGCGGTTCGCGCAGATGCGCGCAGCCGCCCTTGGCGCCGGCCCAGACGATCGGTTCGGTGAGCAGCACTTCGGCGCCGAGCGCGCTGGTCTTATAGGAATTGGTGAGCAGCGTGATGTCGAGCGCCCGGTCGTCCATGCGCCGGCGCAGATTGCTGCTCTGGTCGATGGTCACGTCGACCGCGATTGAAGGATGCGACTGCGCAAAACGCTTCAAGACATGTGGCAGCACGCGCTCGCCATAATCATCCGGCGAGCCGAGCCGCACCACCCCGACAATGTCGGGGATGATGAATTTCGACACCACCTCGCGGTTGATCGACAACAGCCGGCGGGCGTAGCCGAGCAGCATCTCGCCATCCGTGGTCAGCGTCACCGAGCGCGCGTCGCGCGCGAACACCGAGCGACCGAGAATGTCCTCCAGCTTTTTGATCTGCATGGAAACAGCCGACGGCGTGCGGAAGACCGCATTGGCCGCGGTGGTGAAACTGCCGGTCTCGGCGATTGCCACGAAGGTGCGCAAGACGTCGAGATCAAGCAGCGGCAACGGATGATTGAGTGGGGCGTTCATCGGGATCGTCCTTCAATTTTTCTGATGCAAACTATCATTTCATTTCGTTTTATTGAACATCACTTTGGGAGGATAGTCAACTCCATCGAAGGCACACGTATCGAAAGCGGCCTTGAAACGCCCATGACACAGGTCTGCAATCGACACGAAATGAAGCTGAAACAAACCGGGTGTAGCGAGCAATCGGCAAGCTCCCGACCCCAATGCAAAAGGAGAATGAAAATGTCCATCCTGTCATCCATCGGCCGCATCGCGACCGAATTCAGCGCGGCTCGCGCCCGCTACCAGACCGAACGCGCCATCCGCTCTCTGCCGATCGAACTGCAGAAGGATATCGGCTGGCCTGAAGCCGCCGACACCAAGACCGGCACTCGCTATGGCGTTGGGTCCTGGGCTGGTGGAGTAAAATAGATCGTGTGTATTCAAAGCTGAAGGCCTGTCGCGCAGATCATGTCCGGCAGGCCTTTTTGTTTGCAGTCAAATGTTTTGTGGAGCCATGTCGCCGCTGCATGGCGCATATGAACGGGCTGCATAGCAGCTCACATTTCGAACTAACGCCTTGTAAGTGATCATAAATATTGGGCGGAATGCCCAAATTTATCGCATTCCGTGTCGCTTTTCATAACAAGTGCTTCGCTTTTGCGATTTAGTTTACCCTCACGTAAGCCTATATCAGCGCCAGCCAACGAGCTGCCCCACTCCATCAAGCGAAGGCGACCCGTCTGAGCAACCGAATGGAGATGATGATGAAGCTTTTTGCCCGCCTTTTTTCTCGCCGTGAAATGAACCTGACGACCGCGCTCGAGCGCCAGCGCCTTGCCAACACCATGCCGGGCCAGACCGGTGCAATGGCCGCCGCGCGCCTCGGCTTCGTCGCCTGATCTGACAAGCTTGCAAGCGGCGCTACCTGCTGCTGCTTCGAAGTTGATCACAGCGCCGCTTCGGTTCTGCCGAGGCGGCGTGTTTTGTATGTGCTGACCACATGCCGCATATTTGCTCAAACCGGCGGGCATGTTGGGGCCGTCAACGCACAGCGATTGCCCATTTGCGACCCATGTCGCAAATAAAGTCTGTCTGTCGCCGCCTAGCCAATTGACAGAAAACGTTTTTCCTGATGTCGCTATGCTGATCGCGACATCCTGTTCGCGCCATTGCAGCGTGAGGGTGACTCTGTGAACGTCGTAAATCATCCGATCAGGCGGTCGTTTGTATTCTTCCTGGTCCCCGATTTCACCATGATCGCCTTTGCAACGGCGCTCGATCCGTTGCGCTCAGCCAACCGGATGCTCGGCTACGAGGCCTACCGCTGGCGGCTCGCCAGCATCGACGGCAAGCCGGTGCGCGCCTCGAACGGCGTCGAATGCGCGGTCAACACCTCGCTGGAGGACGAACGCAAGAAGATGTCCGGCCCCGAACGGCCGAACATGGCGGTCGTTTGCAGCGGCATCAATGTCGAGCGCTACCAGAACAGATCGGCCTTCGCCTGGCTGCGCGAGGAATACAACCGCGGCGTCGCCATCGGCGGCTTGTGCACCGGCGCACATATACTGGCCGCCGCCGGCCTGTTGTCCAACAAGCGCTGCGCCATTCATTGGGAGAACCTGCCGGGTTTTTCCGAGGCGTTCCCGAAGGCCAATGTCTTTGCCGATCTCTTCGAGATCGACCAGAACATCTACACCTGCGCCGGCGGCACCGCGGCGCTCGACATGATGCTGAAGCTGATCGGCGACGATTTCGACGACAATCTCGTCAACCGGGTCTGCGAGCAGGTGTTGACCGACCGCGTGCGCAGCCCGACCGATCGTCAGCGCCTGCCGCTGCGCGCGCGCCTTGGCGTGCAGAACTCCAAGGTGCTGACCATCATCGAATTGATGGAAGCAAACCTGTCCGAGCCGCTATCGCTGATCGAGATCGCCGATCATGTCGACCTGTCGCGCCGGCAGATCGAGCGCCTGTTCCGCACCGAGATGGGCAGGTCCCCTGCCCGCTACTATCTGGAAATCCGCCTCGACCGGGCCCGGCACTTGCTGATCCAATCATCGATGCCGGTGGTCGAAGTGGCGGTCGCTTGCGGCTTCGTCTCCGCTTCGCATTTCTCCAAATGCTACCGCGAGCTCTATGCGCGCTCGCCGCAACAGGAGCGCGTCGATCGCAAGCAGTTGCTGGTCGCGTAGACAAGGCAATATCCTGGGTGGTGTAGACGCCATTGTCTCCCGGCGAGGAGTGCTCGCCAAGTCTACAACGTCCGATGCTCTAGCGGCTGTCGAACATCCAGCTTCGGTCGCGCCACATTTTCTCGCCGACCTGGCAGTCGGTGGCCGGCTTGTCTTGCGCCAGCACCACCGGCGGATCCGCCGCTTCTTCCGCCGCCCATTGCGGTGACGCAGGCCCGGCAAGCTCGAGCACCAGCTTGCGGCGGATCGCTTCGGGAAACTGCGTCCACTCATTGACCGGGATCATGAACGCGCCGGGCCCACCGATGACGCAGTCGGTGTAGTAGCGGTCGAGATAGTTGACGTCGTAGACGCTGGTGAAGCCGCTCCGGGTCATCAGCGGCAGGCCATTGATGGTGATGCCTTGCTTGATCAACCCGTCACGAACCACGTCGACGGGAGCACCTTGATTGTTGGGGCCATCGCCTGAAATGTCGATGACGCGCTTGACGCCCTGAAAGCCGCTTTCGGCGAAGAGATCGCTGCCGAATTGCAAGGCACCGGAAATCGAGGTGCGCCGTGCGCTGTTAGGCGCATGGGCGGAGAGCTGTTCGACCACCCTCTCGGCGTCGGCACGATTGGCGATCACCGTCCACGGCACGATGACGTGCTGCCAGGTCGTGCCGGCCCATTCGACATAGGTGACGGCAATCTTGCTATAGGCGCCTTCGGCTATCGCCTGCAGTACCGTGTCGTGCGTCAGCGCCGCGACATAGCCTTTGCGCTGGATCTCGAGTTCGGCCGGCGACATCGACAGCGAAACGTCGACCGCCAGCACCAGTTCGATATCGACGGGCTCGGCGGCGCGGGATTCCGGCGTCAGCCAATGTACCAGCGCCAGCGCGGCGGCAGCAGAGAGGAGATGTCTTGCGT
The DNA here is from genome assembly GCF_055811555.1 of Mesorhizobium sp. WSM4813. Taxonomy (NCBI): domain Bacteria; kingdom Pseudomonadati; phylum Pseudomonadota; class Alphaproteobacteria; order Hyphomicrobiales; family Phyllobacteriaceae; genus Mesorhizobium; species Mesorhizobium sp. WSM4813. The sequence continues at coordinate 166,761 of NZ_JBVVQU010000003.1, read as the reverse complement.
GGGGAAAGGCAGACATGCCGTAAGGTAAGCGATAATCGTCGCGCCACAAAGCGAAAAGCCCAGCGCCGGGCTAATACATGTCGCCCAAAAATGCGCAGCGGTTTTGGGGTAACGACATGCATAAAAACAAGAACTTAAAGCGCGTCGCATGACTCCCCTCAGACGCGACGCGCTTTAAGTCTTTGCGTTCACATTTTTGCGAGTCCGCCCCTCACCGTCCATTGTGGAAGCAGAGAACCAGCGCTTAGCTGCGTGGATTGAGGTTCTCCGGATCGTAGAGCGGTCTGTAGCCGACGGCGGCCACTTCGACCGGGTATTTCTCGCCGAAATATTCGGCAGTCAGCTTGCGGCCCTCCTGGCAATACGCCCAGGGCAGATAGGCGAGCGCAATATTCTTGCCGATGGTCGGGCCGTAGGCGATCGAGGTCGTGAAGGACCGGCGGCCGAGTTCGTCGACCAGCGTCTCACCCGTTTGCGGGTCCATCACCGGCATCGTGCCGACGGGATAACGGGCAACGCCCTTGGAATCGACATTATCCGTCATGACAAGCGTGCAAAGCATGGCCGGCTGATGCGCGCGGGCGCGATATCCCAGATGCTTTGCCTTGCCGCTGAAATCAGCCTCCTTGACCTTCGGGCGGGCAAGATCGGCCTCCAGCAGATTGTACTCGGTCAGAAGATCTGCGTTCTGCAGGCGCAGGCTCTTCTCCATGCGGCGGCTGTTGGCATAGGTCTCGACGCCAAACGCCATCACGCCGGTCGAACGCAACGCGTCCCATACGGCCAGGCCGTCTTCATAGCGCATGTGCAGTTCCCAGCCCTGCTCGCCGACATAGGAGATGCGGAAAGCGGTCACGTCCTTGCCGGCGATCCTGACAGGCTTAATCGCCGCAAAGGAGAAATTCTCTGGCGTCAGGCCAGCCGGGTCTTCTACGACCTTGCTCAATGTTGCCCGGGCGTTCGGACCCCAGATGCCGACGGTCACGTACTTCTCGGTCACATCGGTGATGGTGACGTCGAACCCTTTGTCTTCGGCCGTCCGCCGCATGTAGTGGAAGTCGCGCGGGCCGGCATCGGCGCCGTCGATGACGCGGCAGCGGTCGGCCATCCGAATGACGGTCAGGTCGGCGCGCACCATGCCCTCGTCGTCGAGGAAGTGGGTATAGATGCCTTTGCCGATATTGCCGTCGCCGCCGATCTTGGCCGCGCACAACCATTCCATCAGCGCGACATGATCCGCGCCTTCCACGTCGTACACGGCGAAATGCGACAGGTTGACGATGCCGCAATCCTCGCTCATGGCGAGATGCTCGGCATTGGAGACGCGCCAGAAATGGCGGTTATCCCACTCGTTTTCGCGCACCGGCACCCGGTTGCCATATTTCTCGAGCAGGTGCTCGTTGGCGGCATAGCCATGGGCGCGCTCCCAGCCGCCGAGCTCCATGAAATAGCCGCCGAGTTCCTTCTCGCGCTCCCAGAAAGGCGAGCGGCGCACGTTGCGAGCCTTGGAGAAGGGCTCGCGCGGATGGACGGCGGGATTGTAGACCTTCATCGCCGTTTCGGTGCAGCGGTCCCAGATGAACTGCTCTTGAGTCTGGTGCGGATAGAAGCGCGAATAGTCGATGGCGTGGTGGTCGATCGACGTCCGGCCGTCCGTCATCCAGTCGGCGATGAGCTTGCCCATGCCGGGGCCGTCCTTGACCCAGATCGCGATGGCATACCAGAGGCCCCGCACCTTCTGGCTCTCGCCCATGGAGGGGCCGCCGTCTGCCGTCACCTGCAGAAGCCCGTTGAAGGAATGGCTCTCATTATAACCCAGTTCGCCCAGGATCGGCGTCAGTTCCATGGCGCGCTCGAGCGGCGCCAGGATCTGTTCCATGTCGAGGTCGCGCTGCGAGGGCGAAAGACGCGCCTGGTTCTTCTCCAGAAGGTCGCGCGGATGGCAAAGGCGCGGATTGGTCTCTTCGTAATAGCCCCATTCGATCTGCCCGCCTTCGGCGGTCTTGGGATCGCCGGTGTCGCGCATGTAAGCCGAGTTGCCCTGGTCGCGCAGCAGCGGCCAGCCGATCTCCTTGCCGGTGCCGGCGAACTCGGTATACGGCCCGAAGAAGGTGAGTGGATGGTCGATCGGCATGACCGGCAGGTCCTCGCCCACCATTTCCGCGATCAACCGGCCCCAGATACCCGCGCAAACAATCACATAGTCGGCTTCGATGGTGCCGCGATCGGTCACCACGCCCTTGATGCGCCCATTCTCGACGATAAGCGACCTGGCCGGCGTGTTGGCGAAGGATTTGAGTTTGCCGGAGGCTTCCGCGTGGTCGACCAGCTTACCGGCGACCGTTTGCGAGCGCGGGATGACGAGACCGGCATCGGGATCCCAGAGGCCGCCCTGCACCATCTCTTCTTCGATCAGCGGGAACTTCTGCTTGATCTCGGCAGGATCGATCAGGCGGGCACGCGTGCCAAAAGCCTTTGCCGAGGCGATCTTGCGCTTGATCTCCTCCATGCGGGCGTCGTCGCCAACACGGGCGACCTCAAGGCCGCCGATGCGGGCGTAATGGCCCATCTTTTCGTAGAAATCGATGGAGTAGAGTGTCGTCCAGCAGGACAGGAAATCATGGCTGGTGGTGTAGCAGAAGTCGGAGGCGTGCGCGGTCGAGCCGATATCGGTCGGGATGCCTGATTTGTCGATGCCGACGATATCGTCCCAGCCGCGCTCGATCAGGTGATGGGCGACCGACGCGCCGACAATACCGCCCAGCCCGACGATGACGACCTTCGCCTTTTCCGGAAACCCTGCCATTGCCCGCGACTCCAAAAGTGCTGCTGCGGGCGCCAGGCGCCCGCTTGATCGGCGCACAATATGCAGGCGACGGCCATCGTGCTACCGCCTGTTTGCGACACGCTGCAGGTGCGGCGCGACCCCGGCGTATGACCCCGAAAAATCGGAACCGATTTTCGCTAGGATCATGAGCAGAAACTAGTTTGAGATCAGCGGCCTCAAGCGAAAATGATGCGCGCCAGGCCTGAGACGGAACTCATGGTTTTTCTCCTGGAACGACATGCAACGCTGCGGGGCGACACCCTTTGATGCTCGCCCACAGCGCCATGAAGGGGCCGGCGAGCAGCAGGAACGGCGGGATCAGATTGGGAAAATAGATGCGGGTGTCGTGGATCGGGAAGATGGCGAACTTCGCCAGCACCCCGAGCACCAATGCCGCAAACAGGATGCCGGCGCGGCGGTCGAGCTTAAAGCCGGCGCGACTGGCTGCATACCACCCCGCCAGAGCCAGCACTGAGACGCCGACCCAACTGTTCAGGCTGACGGCGCGGGCCAGGGAGGCGGCAAAAGCCCGGAGATAGGCGACAGCCGAGAACGGCGGATCGAAGCCGTCCATATTGTAATGCTGCTCGATGCTGGAGAACCACAGATGCGGCCACCAGCCGGGATGCTGCGCCCAATGCGAGATGGCGAAATAGGCGACCAGGGAAGCGGTAAAGCCCGCCAGCGCGCCCCACGCCCTCTGCCTGAAGGCGACCAGCAGTATGGCGAAGATGGCAAGAAGGACGATGTTGTCGGGCCGCGCCATGAAGGCGAGGAAGAGCAGGGTTGCGGTGGCCACTTCGCGACCGCGCACATACGCAAAAAGCCCGCCGAGGAACAGCGCCGAGCACAACAGATCCGGCGTCGCAGCCCGCGCCGCATCGCCGAATTCGGCCATCATCAGCACCGCGCCGGCGAACGGCGCCAGCGCCAGCGCGCCTTCGGACCGTAGCCAGAGCAGCGCGATCGCACCGAACAGCAGCACTGACAACACAGAGACAATGCGCATCGCCTCGACTGGCGACATCACGGAACTCATCGCCGAAAGGATCTCGGCGTAGAGGAACTTGATCCGGTACATGCCGAGCAACGAATGAAAGTCGACGGCATTCGCGGCCATATGACTGCGGAAGCCGCCGCCATCATCAGTCAGTGTCTTGTACTCGCCCGGCGACACGCCAGCCTTGACCGTGCCGTAGGCGTAGTCGTGCAGCGCCTGCACATCGGGATAGGCGCCCTCCTCGGCGATCGCGAGATAGGGCAGCATGTCCCAATTGGCGTCGGGCATGAACCACGACATCGCGGCAGTCAAAAAGATGTAGAGCGCGAAGGCGGTCGCCCCGACCGGTGCGGCAAGACGCGCATAGGTGCCCTCGCCCCATGCCAGACCGGCCTCTGTGAGCCGGTCGAGCAGGTTTGTCGGAACGGGGGATTTGGTCAGCATGGTTTCGCTCAGCGGACCTGGCTAGCGGACCTGGCTTTTGACGAAATCCTTCACGATCGAGACGATCCCGCGCGACAACAGGCTGTCGAGCGCCTCGACAAAACGGTCGACATGTTCGCGCTGGCAGATCAGCGGCGGTTCGAGACGGATGACGTTGCGGTTGTATTCGGTGAAGGCGACGAGCACGTCGTGGTCGCGCAGCAGCAGCGCACCGACGAAACCGGACAAGGATCCCTTCAGCTTCTCGTCAAGCACGCTGACCACAGGCCGCAGCACCATCGGCAGGGTCTGCGAAAAGTCGTGGAACTCCAGCCCGACCATCAAGCCTTTGCCGCGGACGTCCTTGATGATCTTCGGATATTTCTCCCTCAGCGCCTGCAGGCGTTGCAGGAGGTAGTCGCCGGTCACGGCGGCGTTGTCGATCAGCCCCTCGTCGTAAAGCACGTTGAGCGCCTCGATCGAGGTGACGCAGGCCTCGCCCATGCCGCCGAAGGTGGCCATGGCGTGGATCATTGCCGTCTTCGGCGTGCCATAGGCCTTCATGTAGACCTCGCGCCTGGCGATCATCGCGCCGACCGCCGCCTTGCCGCCGCCGAGCGACTTTGCCAGCGCCGTCACATCAGGAACGACGCCGTAATGCTCGAAGGCATAGAAGCGGCCGGAGCGGCCATAGCCGCACTGCACTTCATCGGCGACCCACAGCACACCGTACTGGTCGCACAGCGCACGCAGCTTCTGCCAGTATCCCGCAGGCGCCTGAATGATGCCGCCACCGCCCTGGATGGTTTCCAGTACGATAACGCCGACCTCGGGATCGGAGCGGAACGTGCGCTCGACCGCTTCGATGTCGGCGAACGGAATGCGCACGACATTGTCGGCGACCTTGAAGTCGGCGCGGTAGAGCGCGCCGTCGGTGATCGCCAGCACGCCCTTGGTCTTGCCGTGGAAGGAATTCTCGGCATAGACGATTTTCGGCCGCTTCGGGCCCGCGGCGCGCTCGGCGAGCTTCACCGCCGCCTCCATGGCTTCCGAGCCGGACGATCCCAGAAACACCATGTCGAGGTCGCCGGGCGAGCATTTGGCGAGATTGTGCGCCAGGGCCGCCGCATATTGCGACATGAAGGCGATGGCGATCTCCTGCCGCTTCTCGTCCTGGAACTTTTTGCGCGCATCGAGAAGGCGCGGATGATTGTGGCCGAAGGCCAGCGAGCCGAAGCCGCCGAAGAAATCCAGGATCTTGCGGCCATTCTGGTCGATGTAAAACATGCCTTCGGCGCGCTCGATCTTGATCTTGTGGAAGCCGAGCAGCTTCATGAAATGCAGCTGGCCGGGGTTGAGATGCGCCTTGAACAGGTCGGTCATGCGCGCGACGTCCATGGCCTTGGCCTGCTCGACGCTGATCAGATCAGGCTTGGCGGTGGTGGCGGGCGAAAGCGTCGGCGCGCTGACCGTGGCGCGCGCAGTCGTGTGATCTGGCGTGGTCATGACGGTCATCTCAAGAGTCTCCTGGTGGCCCTTCATTGGGCGGGCACATGTTTGGCGGCGACGGCATGACCGTCTTTCCTAGCGCGGTATTCGCTGTAGGCGGCGATCAGCATGTCCTCGTCGCGATATTGCGGCACCCAGCCGAGCTGGCGTTCGGCCTTGGACACGTCGAGCACGCAATCCTCGTCGGCGATCAGATACTGCTCCGGATCCATGATCGGCATGTTCAAGAGGTCGAGCAGGTCGAGCGTGCGCTTGACCGCCCAGCCCGGTGTCGGAATCAGGATCGAGTTCGAACCGGCATGCCTGATCAGATCGCCAAGCAGTTTCCTGACCGGCGGCGGGTTGAGCGAGCCGAGATTATAGGCCTCATCAGGCACTCCAGCCTTCCAGGCGGCGCGCGCCGCCTCGGCGCAGTCGAACACCGAGATGAACTGATAGGGGTTCCTGCCCGAGCCGATCATCGGCACCGGAAAGTTCCAGTCGATCAGCTTGAACAGTTTTTCGAGGATGCCGAGACGGCCGGGGCCGATAATCAGGCGCGGCCGAAACAGCGAGATCGACATGCCGCGCTTGCGCCATTCGGCGGCCAGCTCCTCGGTCTTCTGCTTCGACCAGCCATATTCGCCGAGCGGCGCGACCGGATGTTCCTCGGTCATCGGTTGGGTGACCGTGTGGCCGTAGATCATGTCGGTGGTGTAGTGGACGAGCCTTGGCGCGCCGGCACTGTCCATCGCTTGCATGATGTGCTCGGTGCCGTGGAAATTCACCGGAAAGAAGAATTCGTGGCGCTTGGCGCGCACCTGGATCGGCGACAGCATTTTCGCCGACAGATTGTAGACCATGTCGTCGGCCTTCAGCCCAACCGAAGCGACCGAGGCCGGATCGGTGACGTCGCACCTGACATATCGGACCGAACGGTAATGCGGCAGGTCGCGCCTGGCGATGTCGGCGACAACCACCTCCTCGCCGTCGGCCAGAAGTTTCGGGGCAAGGTGGCGGCCGACGAAACCGTCGCCGCCGAAGATCACATGTCTCATCGAACGATCCCGCTGGTATGAATCTTGTCGGGGGAAACGGAAGCGGTCTCGCCCTCGTGTCCCTGATCGCCCAAGTCCCGGCCACTTTGGGCGATGAGCACCGTGCCGACGCAGATGAAAGCGATGCCGGCGACACGCCAGGCATTGAGGTCTTCGCGGAAGATGAAATAGGCGAAGACCGCAACCGCGACATAGGCGAGACTGAGGAACGGATAGGCGAAGCTAAGCTCGACCTTCGACAGCACATAGAGGTGCGACGCCATCGAGATGACAAAGGTGCACAGGCCGAGGAAAACCCAAGGGCTGAAGACAATCTGCAATAGCTTCAGCAACGGATTGGTCCCCTCGAAGGAGATCGGACCGAGCGACATCATGCCTTGCTTCAGCATGAGCTGCGCAGCGGCATTGGTCATGACCGTGAACAGAATGAAGACGATGTATCTCATGTTCTTACGCCAACCCTTCAATCGTTCTATTACAAACCTGCAAACATTTCGTGAAGCACAAAGCGATTTAAGCAAATATTGGCCTTATCAATCCGATAACCACGAACTATTCTAATTTATCTATTCTGCGGCTTCGGCGGTTTCGCGCCGAGCTTCGTGTTCTTTCGCCGTTCGCCCCCAGAAACTCGACATGAAGGCGGGGTCGCGGATGGCTTCGAGGCTTTGCCATCCCGGAAACGAAGCGGCGAAAACGTCGACGCCCATGCGAGCGTCCTTGTAAGGATTGACCGCGCCACCGGCCTCGACTGTGATGTGATCGAGCTCCTTCAGCAGCGCCAGCGTCGCCCGGCCACGGTTGGGAAAATCAAGCGTCAGCGTGAAACCCGGTCGTGGGAACGACAGCAGTGCCGGCGAGCGAATCGAGCCGAAGCGCTTCAGAACCGTGAGGAACGAGCCCTGCCCCGCCCGCTTTGCCGCCGCAAGCAGCGCCGGCACAGCCCGGCGCGCGGCCTCTTCCGGCACCACGCTCTGATGCTGGAAAAGCCCGTTCGGTCCGTAGAGCCGGTTCCAGTTGCCGACGCCGTCGAGCGGAAAGAAAAAACTCTGGTAGCCGACCTGGCGCGGCGCGGTGGACCGGCCTTTCTTCCACCGGTAGGCGGCATTGAAGGCAGTCAGGAACGGCCGGTTGAGCACGTTGAACGGCGGCTGGAACGGCACCGAAAGATTTCCGCCGGCACGCAAAGCCGCATGGGAGCCATGCTCGGCGTGATTGCCGGTGAACAGCAGCCCGCGCCCGCGCCTGTGGCCGCCGGCAAGCTGGTCGATCCACGCGACGACGTATTCGTTGGCCTGGTCGGCCGCTTCGGCAAGCTCGAAGAATTCGCCAACGTCGCGGAACGGCGTCGCCGTCTCGACGATGTCGAGCGATGGCACCCGCATCAGCCGGATCGACGCCGACAGGATCAGTCCGGTCAGCCCCATGCCGCCGATTGTCGCCGCAAACAGGCGTGCATCGTCGGTGGCCGAGCAGTAATGGGTCCGTCCATCCGATCTGAGCAACGTGAAGGATTCGACGTGGCAGCCGAAGGTGCCGCGCCGGTGATGGTTCTTGCCGTGAACGTCATTGGCGATGGCGCCGCCGAGCGTGACGAACTGCGTACCCGGAATGACCGCCGGAAAGAAGCCGTATGGCGCTGCATGGGCGATAATGTCGGACAGAAGCACGCCGGCCTCGGCCTCGATCACGCCGGTCTCGGCATTGAAGGCGCGGATACGGTTCAGCGGCCGCATGTCGACGATCATGCCGGCCTCGTTCTGGCAGGAATCGCCATAGGAGCGGCCGTTGCCGTAGGCGAGCAAAGCGTTTCTTGTCGCCTTGCCGCTCTTCAGCAGCGCAACAGCGTCATCCGCCGGGATCACATCGAGTGCCGGTGGCGTGGCAAGACCAAAGCTCTGGAACCGCTCCCCCGCCATGCCTACCAGCCTCCGGCGACCAGAAACACGGCGCCAATGAGCACGACGATCTGGCTGCGCCAGTCGCGGATGATGAAGACGACCGGATCGTCATGCATCTTGTCGCGGCGGGCGAGAATCCAGACGCGTATGGTCAGGTAGAGCACGATCGGTGCCAGCGGCCAGACCAGCCAAGGGTGCGGGTAGAGTTCGCGCACCGCACCGCTGTCCATATAGAGCGCCAGCACCAGCGCCGAGGAAAAGGCCGAGGCCATGCCCGCCTGGGCGACGATCTCCTGGTCTTCGGTGCGGTAGCCGCGGCCGGCAATGCGTTCGCCGGCCGGAATGGCGGTCGAGCGCAGCTCGACGAAACGCTTCACCAGCGCCAGCGACAGGAAAAAGAAGATCGAGAAGGCCAGCAGCCAGAACGAGACGTCGACGCCGGTCGCCGCGGCGCCCGCCAGAACGCGGATCGTGTAGAGACCGGCCAGCGTCAGCACGTCGATCAGGAGCATGCGCTTGAACGACAGCGAATAGGCGGTGGTGATGACTATGTAGCCACCGAGCACGCCGATGAATTCGATCGGCAGCAGAAGCCCTGCACCAACGCCTATTGCCAGCAGCACCATCATGGAACCGAGGCCGAACGGGATCGACAGCGCGCCGCTGGCGAATGGCCGGTTGCGCTTGGTCAGGTGTTTGCGGTCGAGCGCGAGATCGAAGAAATCATTGAGGATGTAGATGGCGGAAGCGACTGCGCTGAACGATACGAATGCCAGCAGGCATTTCCAGATCATGTCGGCGTTGAAGTATTCGTGCGACAGCACCATCGGCACCGCAATCAGCGAGTTCTTCAGCCACTGATGAACGCGCAACATCTTGACGATGGTTCTGAAAGTCGACTTCGGAGCCGGCATCATTTCGGCACCGTGCGTGGCCTGCCAGCGCGCGGCATGGCGGTCGGGCGCGACGACGATTGCCGCGCGCGCGGCGTCGAATACCGTAAGGTCGTGCCGGCTGTTGCCGGCATAGTCGAAGCCGCCATCGCCATAGGCGGCGACAAGCGAGGCGCGCTTTCTGCCTGAGGTCATGTTGTGGGGGCCGTCGGTCGCCAGGACGCGATCGAATATCCCGAGATGTCCTGCGATCGCCTCGGCGAATTTGCGCGGCGTGCCGGTCGCCAGCACGATCTGGCGGCCCTCGCCATGTTCAATGCGAAGGCGCTGAAGCAGCGCCTCGCGGTAAGGCAGCGACGCAGGGTCGATGTCGACGCGTTGAGCGATGGCTTGCTTCAACCGCGCCGGTCCGCCGGCAAGCCAGAATGGCACGAGGAAAATATAGAGCGGATTCTTCTTGAGAAGGATGAACAGGCCTTCCCACAACAGGTCCGTCGCGATCAGCGTGCCGTCGAGATCGACCGCAAGCGGGATTGCGTTCCTGTCCGACCGCGCGTCCATTTTCCGTTGCCCTGCCTAAAGCCCATGATCCCGAAAACCGATTTCTCGGAAGGGATCATGCGCCGATCCAAAACCCGCGCCGTGCTTCGGCGTCTTCGGCTCGATATAACGGGGAACAGCGCAGCGAACGTTAAAACGCCCGGTCTGGCCAGGTTTGCGTGACGGTATTTCCCCCTTCATCGTTAAGTTTCGATGAGCCGAAACGATAAAAGGCCGGGCAGTTGCCCGGCCTACGAAACAAGTCGTCAACGTTGCTTGGCGCGGTTACTTGATACGGGCGACCCCGCCCGAAATTTCGATTGTTTCCGAACCGGTCAGCGCCTCGAGATCACCATTCGGCATGGTAACGAAACAGCCGGTCGGGCAGAATTCCGCCGTTTCGCCGGCGGCCAGCGCCAGCTCCGTCTTGCCACCGCCTTCGGTCACGACCAGTGTGCGGGTCTCGGCGTCCTTGTTGGTCGCGCTGGCGGCGAAGGCTGAACCGCCCACGGCAAGAAAAGCGATGGCGGCGACGAGAGACTTCCACATTTGCAGTATCGGTGTTTCCACCGCCTCTGTTGCATTTCGCAAGGCATTCTCGCCCTTTGCATGTGAGCTTATATGAGATGCAAGCTGAACGGCAACTGAATGCCGCATTCATGCCGCAATTGCTTTCGCTGTGTCGAAAGCCGGCCTCACCTCAATCTTAATGTACTAATCGGGATCCGGCTTGCGGACCTTACGCCCGGATCTAGCCAGGCGTTTCGTCTCGGCCGCGGCTTCAGCCGCCGCGCGTTCCTGTTCGGCGAATTCGGCCTCGATCTGATCGTCATCGATCGGCCACGCTTCATGCTTCTTGGTCTCGATGACGGCGCGCGGCGCCGATGGAATTTCGATATGCTGGTCGGCGAACTCATCGAGGACGGCAAACCGGATGTCGTTCTGCACGATGTTGCCGTTCATCACGTCGGCCAGGAACACACGGATTTCGAATTCGAGAGCGGCCGGCCCGAAATTGGTGAACAGCACGAAGGGTTCCGGATTTTTCAGCACCAGCGGATGGCCGCGCGCAATCTCCAACAGGACAGCATGAGCCTGCTTGACGTCGCTGCCGTAGGCAACGCCGACCTTGATGTCGATGCGCCCGAGCTTGTTGCGGTGTGTCCAGTTGCCGACGGCATTGTTAATCAGGTTTGAGTTGGGCAGGATCACCGACTGGCGCTGGAACGTCTCGATCTCGGTAGCGCGCACACTGATCTTCTTGACCGTGCCGCTGATGTCACCGGCGACGATCCAGTCGCCGACCTTGAACGGCCGCTCGGCCAAAAGGATCAGACCGGAGACGAAGTTGGAGACGACATTCTGCAGGCCAAAGCCGATACCGAGCGATAGGGCGCCGGCGACAAGCGCCAGATTGGAGAGATCGATGCCCGCCGCCGAGACGCCGACGAGTGCTGCGAGCGCCACCCCGGCATAGCCGACCGCCAGCCGGATCGAGTTGCGCACGCCGGTATCGACTTTGCCGCGCGCCATCACCGAGCCGTCGAGCCAGCCCTGGAACCAGCGCGTCAGGAAATAGCCGATTATGAAGACAACGATGCCGGTCAGGATGCCGGTCACCGAGATCGTCACCGAGCCGATGGTGAGGCCCGTCGCCAGCTTGTAGCCCCAGGCCTGGATGTCGCCGGGCTGGAAGCCCCACATCAACAGGATCAGCGGCAGGAACACCAGCACGATCATCAGGTTGATGGCGACGCTGACAACCAGGCCGAGCTGGTCGAGCGCGGACTCCTCATAACTGGAATTGGTCGATAGCCAGCGCCCGATCGATGTGTTGGCAAAGCCACCTTCCTCGCTGATCGCCCGCGCCGACAGGAAGCCGATATAGGCGGTGACCAGAATGGTGCCGGTGACCACGACCTGCAGCGAGACGAAGATGGCAAGGCCGATATAGCCGAGCAGCGCCGCGGCGATGGTGAAAAGGCCGATCGCGACGGCCGTGTAGCGCAGCCACGCCGGCCAGGGACGCCAGCTTCCGTCGGCGGCCTTGAACGGTTTCAGCAGCCCCATCAGGATCAAGATGACGCCGACGATAAGGGTGGCGACAAAACTTCTGGCGATGGTCAGCGACAGCGGCGAGCCCATCTTGTCGTTGACGACCGACAGGAAATTGTTGACGCCGATCACCACCGCCATGGCGGTCGTCAGCCGCACCAGCCAGCGTGCCGGGCCGGTTTCAACGGGTATCAGCCGCCAGTTCGGCAGCCGCGGCTCCAGCGCCGCATTGGCCAGCCGGTTGACGCAGAACACCACCGCGATGACCCCGACCAGCGCATTCAGGAAAACGCCAATGTCGCCGCGTAACACGTTATAGTAGTTGAAAAAGAACACGGTCGAGACCAGGAAGACGCCAACCGCCAGCGTCGGCAGCAATGTCGACCAGAACGCCACCGACAGCCGGCTGAGATAGGAGGGATCTTCGACGGAAGGGTCAGCTTCGAAGACACGCCCGAACAGGCGCCGCCCACCGACAAAAAGTACCGCCGCCAGGGAAAGTGCCGTCAAGGTCGCGGCCAGCACGGCCTGGAACTTGAACTTGAAGGCGAAGGTCAGCCACGATGACACCGCCTTGTAGAAGCCGGTAAATTCGCCGTTGGCATCGGAAATGACCTCGGGGCTCAGAGCGTCGGACAGGACGTAGCGCTTGGTGAGCAGATTGCGAAACAGCTCGCTGCGCATATTGGCGATCTTGGCGATGAGGCCGCTGATGCGGATCGACAGATTTTGCGCCGCGGCGATGACAGCATTGATCTCGGCCTTTTCGGACGCCAGCGCCTGGCGTTCGCTGGTCACGATCTCGGGTTCGGGCGGCTGGCCCGCGGCCGGCGGCGCCCCGAGCTGATCGAGCCTTGCGTTGATCTCCGAAAGGCGCGGGCGGAAGGCAAGCGCGCTGTTCAGCGCACCTCGCGACATTTCCTCGAGCTGCAGGCGGATATCGACAAGGCTGGCGTCGTCGTCACCATCCTCCTGGATTTTCTTTTCGAGATTGTCGGTCCTTGTTGTCAGGTCCTGCAGGATTTTCTGCTGGTCGGCGACGACCCCGGACGCAGCCTGGTCAAGCTCCTGCGCCGCCGCATCAAGCGACAGCGGCGCCGAGGCAACGATCGCCAGGACCAGAACGAAGCGGAGCAGTCGGAAAAGCATGATCGTTTGGCGACTCACAGGCGGCAAGGCGTTCTAAAGCTCGTCCTTGATAAAGACGCTCATACCGGGGAGCAAGCCGTCCCGCTCTGCCCGTCGATTTCGGAGTCGGCCAGTCGAAAAGCAATGGCGCAATATTGGCTTTGCGGCAGCGGCCTGCTCTATAGTGTGCCGCATCGCCCACAACGGACGACAAAAAGCCAGAACGGATAACAAGAAGAATGGCGGAATATTCGGCCTTCTCGCTTCTCAAAAACGCGCTGACCGGCAACAAGGACTGGAAACCGGCCTGGCGCAAGCCGGCCCCGAAGGCGTCCTATGACGTGATCGTCATCGGCGGCGGCGGCCATGGCCTGTCGACCGCCTATTATCTCGCCAAGGAGCACGGCATCACCAATGTCGCGGTGCTGGAGAAGGGCTGGCTCGGCTCCGGCAATGTCGGCCGCAACACGACAGCCGTTCGCTCCAACTACCTGCTGCCTGCCAACACGCGCTTCTACGACCATTCGATGAAGCTGTGGGAGAACCTGTCGCACGACCTCAACTATAACGTCATGTTCTCGCAGCGCGGCTGCCTCAATCTCGCGCACACACCCGCCCAGCTCGACGATTTTGCCCGCCGCGGCAATGCCATGCGCCATCTCGGGGTCGACGCCGAACTGATGACCACGGCCGAGATCGCGCGCCTGGTGCCGGCGATTGACGTCTCCGCCACAGCGCGCTTCCCAATCGTCGGCGGCCTGATGCAGCGGCGCGCCGGCACCGCCCGCCACGATGCCGTCGCCTGGGGCTATGCGCGCGGTGCCGACCGCCGTGGCGTCGACATCATCGAGAATTGCGAAGTTACCGGCTTCCTGCGCGATGGCGACCGCATATCAGGCGTGTCGACGTCGCGCGGCGAGATCCGCGCCAGGAAAGTGGCGGTCGCGGTGGCCGGCAGCACCGGGCAAGTCATGCGGCTCGCCGGCATCGATACGATGCCAATCGAGAGCCATGTGCTGCAGGCCTTCGTGACGGAGTCGCTGAAGCCGTTCATCGATACCGTCCTGACCTTCGGCATGGGCCATTTCTACATGTCGCAGTCGGACAAGGGCGGCCTTGTCTATGGCGGCGATCTCGACGGCTACAACAGCTACGCACAGCGCGGCAGTTTGCCTGTTGTCGATGAGGTGATGAGCGAGATGCTGGCGCTGTTTCCGGGTCTCGCCCGCGTCCGCATGCTGCGCTCCTGGGGCGGCGTCTGTGACATGTCAATGGACGGTTCGCCGATCATCACCATCGGTCCGCTGCCGGGCATGTATCTCAACTGCGGCTGGTGCTACGGCGGCTTCAAGGCGACGCCGGCCTCCGGCTGGTGCTTTGCCTGGACCATCGCCAAAGACGAACCGCACGACTTCAACGCGCCCTTCACGCTGGATCGCTTCCATCGCGGCCTGGTGATCGACGACAAGGGCCAGGGCGCAACGCCGCGGCTGCATTAGACCATGACCCCGAACCGAAGGTCAGCGTAGCAAAAAGTGGAAATCGGTTTTCGGCCAAAATCATGGTCAAACAAGAAGATACAATCGCATGCTGATCACCTGCCCCTATTGCGGCCCGCGCGACGTCATCGAGTTCACCTACCAAGGTGACGGCAACCGCGAGCGCCCTCACCCCGCCTCGCAAAACCTCGATGCCTGGAACGCCTATGTCTACAACAGGTTGAACCCGGCGGGTGACCACAACGAGATCTGGCAGCATTCCGGCGGCTGCCGCGCCCATCTCAGGGTCGTGCGCAACACGCTGACACACGAGATCTCCAGCGTCGCCTTTGCGCGCGGCGACCACAAAGTCGCTGCTCGGCACAAGGCGGAGGGCAAGCCATGAGCCCGCGCCGCACCGATGCCGGTGGCCGGATCGACCGGCTGCGAACCATCCGGTTCACCTTCGACGGCGCGCCCCACACCGGCCATGTCGGCGACACGCTCGCTTCGGCGCTGCTGGCCAACGGGGTCACCCTGTTCGGGCGCTCGTTCAAATATCACCGCCCGCGCGGCGTGCTGACAGCAGGCGTCGAGGAACCGAACGCCCTGGTGACGGTGCTGCGGGGCGAGGTTCGCGAGCCGAACATCGCCGCGACCATGGTCGAGATCTATGACGGGCTGACCGCTGTCAGCCAGAACCGCTTTCCATCGCTGGCCTGGGATATCAGCGCCGCCAACCAGCTCGGCGGCAAGCTTCTGTCCGCCGGCTTCTATTACAAGACCTTCATGGGACCCGCGATCGGCCCGCTGAAGAGCACGCGTTTTTGGATGTTCTGCGAGCATTTCATCCGCCGCGCCGCCGGTCTTGGCCGCGCCGGGACCGCTGCCGACACGGCACGTTATGAGCGGATGAACGCCTTCTGCGATGTGCTGGTGGTCGGCTCCGGTCCGGCCGGACTGATGGCCGCCAGGGCAGCAGCCGATCAGGGCGCGCGTGTCATCCTCAGCGAGCTCGAACCGCATTTCGGCGGCTCGGCCAATTGGTCGGGCGAGACGATCGACGGCATGCCGGCCGCCGATTGGGCAGCGCGAGCCGCCGGCCAGCTCGAAGGCTATGACAATGTCCGCCTGCTGCCGCGCACCACGGTCTGGGGCTACTACGATGGCAACACGCTCGCCGCGCTCGAACGGGTCACCGATCATAAGGAGAGGCCCGGCAAGGGCGAACCGCGCCATCGCTACTGGACCATCCGCGCCAAGTCGGTGGTGCTGGCCACCGGCTCCTTCGAGCGGCCGCTGGTGTTTCCGGGCAACGACCGGCCGGGTGTGATGCTGGCGCATGCCGCCGAGCGCTACGCCAACGAGTACGGCGTGCTGCCGGGCAACAGGATCGCGCTGTTCACCAACAATGACAGCGCCTATCGCTCCGCCCTTGCACTGAAGAAAGCCGGTGCGGCGATCGTCGCCATCATCGACGTGCGGCCGGAGCTTTCGAGCGAGATGCGCGAATTCGCCGATGAAGCGGAGGCCAAGAGCCTTGCCGGTCACGCCGTGGTCGCCACCGAAGGCGGCAAGGCGCTGTCCGGCATCAAGGTGCAGCGCTTCGACATGGCCAACGGCGCGCTTGCCGGCGACACGCGCAGCATTCAAGCCGACTGCCTGCTGATGTCGGCAGGCTGGTCGCCGACCATCCATCTGGCCAGCCAGGCCGGCGCAAAGGCGGAATGGAACGAGGCGTTGCAGGCCTTCCTGCCACCGAAGGCGACGCAGCGATGGCCAACACAGCAATGGATTGGCGCCGGCGCCTTCACCGGCAGCTTTTCCACCGCCGAGGCAATCGTCGAAGGCCGCGCCGCCGGCCTTTCCGCGGCGGGTGGAACGGGCACGCCAGCCGCCCTGCCGGTCGTTGAAGCCGTCCCAGGCGATCCCGATCCGGCACCGGTGTTCGAGATCAGGGCCGATGGAAAAAGCTTCGTCGATTTCCAGCACGACGTGACCGCGGAGGATGTGCGGCTTGCGCATCGCGAAGGCTTCATCTCGGTCGAGCACCTGAAGCGCTACACAACGCTGGGCATGGCGACCGACCAGGGCAAGAGCTCTAACATAGCCGGCCTCGCCATCATGGCCGAAGCGTTGGGCAAGCCGATCCCCGAAGTCGGTACGACCCGTTTTCGTCCGCCTTTTTCGGCCGTGTCGATCGGCTCGCTGGCCGCCGAGCGTTTCGGCGACCTGAGGCCCGAACGGCTGACTCCGATGCATGACTGGCACGTCGCCAACGGCGCGACCATGTATTCGGCCGGCCTCTGGTATCGCCCGATGATCTACGGGCTTTCAGGCGAGACGATCGAGCAGGCCTATGTGCGCGAAGCCAGGACGACGCGCGAGAGCGCCGGCATCGTCGATGTCTCGACACTGGGCAAGATCGCCGTACAGGGTCCGGACGCGGCGGAATTTCTCGACCGGGTCTACACCAACATGTTCTCGACGCTGGCCGTCGGCAAGGCCCGCTACGGGCTGATGCTGCGCGAGGACGGCCTCGCCTTCGACGACGGCACGACATGGCGGCTTGGCGAACAGGACTTTTTGATGACCACCACCACGGCCAATGCCGGCAAGGTGATGCAGCACCTGGAATATTTCCTCGACGTCATCTGGCCGGAGCTGAAGGTCCACGTCACCTCGGTGACCGACCAATGGGCGGGTGCGGCGATCGGCGGGCCAAAGGCGCGAGCCATTCTTGCCGCTTGCGTCACCGGAACAGCGGTAGACAACGCCACCTTGCCTTTCATGGGCATCGTGCACGGCAAGATATCAGGGGTGCCGGTGATGATCTGCCGGCTTTCCTTCTCAGGCGAAATGGCCTTCGAAGTTTACTCCGGCGCCGGGTACGGCACCCATGTCTGGGAAGCGTTGATCGAAGCCGGCAAGCCGTTCGGACTGGTGACTTACGGGCTTGAGGCGCTGGGCACGATGCGCATCGAGAAAGGCCACGTCACTGGCGCCGAGATCGACGGCCGCACCACGGCGCGCGACCTGCATCTCGACTGGATGCTGTCCAAGAAGAAGTCCTTCATCGGCTCGGCGATGATGGATCGCGAGGGCCTGATTGCGCCCGGCCGTCTGGAACTCGTCGGCCTGATTTCGCTGGACAACCAGCCGCTCAACGGCGGCGGGCACATCGTCGAGGCGCTTGACGAAGCCGACCCGCACGATTCCATCGGCCACATCACCGCTTGCTGTTATTCGCCGGCACTCGGCAAGTACATCGCGCTCGCTTTGGTCAAGGACGGCAAGGCACGGCGCGGTACGCGCGCCCATATCTCCGATCCCCTGCGCAACCGGTTCGGCCCGGTCGAGATCGTCTCCAACCACTTCTTTGATCCGGATGGGAGCCGCATGCATGGTTGAGCGCCAATCACCGCTTGAGCCGGCACCGCTTGAGCCGGAACTGCGTACCGGCTCGCACGGCGATTTCGAACACGGCATCGAGGTCATCCTCTCCGAAACCAGGCCGGGATCGATCCTGCAGCTCGCTGCCTGGCCGGGCCAGGAGAAGGAGTTGATCGCCGGTATCCGCACCGTTACCGGCCTTGCGCTGCCCGATGGCGCCGGCGCTGGCAGCACCGACGGCGTGAGGTCGGTGTTCGGCTTTGCGCCTGGAAAATTCACTGTGGTCGATGAGGCAGAAGGCCTGGCATCGGCCTTTGCCAATGTCGTCACCCCGGCGATCGGCACGGTGACCGACCTGTCGCACGGCCGCACCGCGATCCGCATCGCCGGACCGAAGGCCGAATGGGTGCTGGCGAAATTCTTCGCCATCGACTTCGCGCTGCCGGCCTTCCCGGTCGGTGCCGGCCGCTCGACCATGCATCATGACGTCTTCGCCCAGATCCAGCGCACCGGCGCCGACCAGTTCGACATCTATGTATTCCGCTCATTTGCGCGCTCATTCTGGAAGGCGCTCTGCCATGCCAGCGAGGAAGTCGGTTACGAGGTACAGTAGACCGAGACGGCGTATCGTTGCCTCACGTGGCGAACGTCACCCACTCCTCCAACGGCGCACGGTCGGTGCGGAACTCGTTTTCGGGCTTGGATGTGTCCTCACGGCCAAGCGCCATGCCGCAGACGACGATCTCCTCCTCGGGAATGTTGAGCACCGGCCTGATCTGCTTGTGATAAGGTGCAAAGGCCGCCTGCGGGCAGGTATGCAGGCCCCTGCCCCGCGCCGCCACCATGATGTTCTGCAGGAACATGCCGTAGTCGATCCACGACCCCTTGTTCAGCCGCCGGTCGACGGTGAAGATCATGCCGACCGGCGCGTCGAAGAAGACGAAGTTGCGGTCGTGCTGCGCGCGCATCCTGTCTACTTCGCGCCGGCCGATGCCGAGCACGCTGTAGAGGCCGAAGCCGTTGGCCCGCCGCCGGGTGAGATACGGTTCGAAGAACTGGTCGGGATAGTAGCGATATTCGTCCCACTCGGCCTTTTCGGCGCGGATGCCGGAGTTGAGGATGGCGTCGGTGATCCGCTGCTTGACCTCACCCTTGGTGACGTAGACCCGCCAGGGCTGCATGTTGGTGCCCGAAGGTGCACGCGCGGCAACCGAGAGAATGGCGCGGATCGTCTCGTCGTCGACCATATCGGGCAGAAAGGCGCGCACCGAACGTCGCGACGTGATCGCCTCGTCGACGATCGCTGCACCATCTTTAGTTGTAGTCCTGTTGTCCAGCATGGGCGTCCCTTTGCGCGTGACCCGAAATCCGGAATCGATTCCGGAAAGGATCATGCGCCGTCCAGAAAATGAGAGAGCACCATTACCAGTCCAATTTCACGCGTGGCGCTCTATCGCAAGCCTCGACCGGGCGCCCTCACTCGCCGTTCGTGGCCGAGCCTTTGCCTGAACCGCCAAAATGGCGCAAGCAAATCTTGTGGCCTCATGAAAATCCTTTGATTTTTTCACGAACTTGACCTCTCATGAAATTTGCCCCTAATTTTTCACCAGAGAAATTTTCACCATGGCTTTGCCCTCAACCGCCGTCCGATCGGAGCAGGAAAACCGCGAACGGCTGCTGGCCGGCGATATCAGGGCGCTGCGCCGGGCGCGCGGTCTGACGCTTACCGAGATCGCCCTGAAGCTCGGCCGCTCCGTCGGCTGGGTCAGTCAGGTCGAGCGCGGCCTGTCGATGCCATCGCTCAGCGATCTCAGAGCCTTCGCGGAATTGTTCGGCGTGCCTGTCAGCCTGTTCTTCAGCCACGACGTGCCCGTTGAGAACGAGCGCGGCGTGGTCGTGCGCGCCGGCAGCCGCCGCACGCTTGGCACAAGCGATTCTGGCCTGGTGGAGGAGCTTCTTTCGCCCGATCTTGGCGGTAGCTTCGAGATGCTGCGTTCGGTCTTCGCGCCGGGTGCTGAGCTGAAGACCGAGGCGCGCCGGCCGACGGAAGAAGCCGGATATGTCGCTTCCGGCAGCTTCGACATCGAGATATCAGGCGTCTGGCACCGGCTTGGTGAGGGCGACTCTTTTCGCTTCGACGGCAAGCCGTTCCGCTGGCGCAATCCTGGAGCGGAGCCAGCGGTAGTCATCTGGGTGGTTTCGCCACCTGTTTACTAGAGGTTTGGAGAAGAACATGGCCGGTTTGCCGACCACGGCACGCGTGGTGATCATCGGAGGCGGTGTCGTCGGCGCCTCCTCGCTCTACCATCTCGCCAAGGCGGGCTGGACCGATTGCGTGCTCCTGGAAAAGAACGAGCTCACCTCCGGCTCGACCTGGCATGCAGCCGGCAACGTGCCGACCTTCTCCTCGTCATGGTCGCTGATGAACATGCAGCGCTATTCGACGGAGCTCTATCGCGGGCTGGCCGACGCGGTCGGCTATCCCATGAACTATCACGTCACCGGCTCGCTCAGGCTGGCCCATACGACCGAGCGTATGCAGGAGTTCCAGCGCGCCAAGGGCATGGGCCTCTACCAGGGCATGGACATCGATGTGGTCGGGCTCGACGAGATCAAGCGCCGCTACCCGTTCATCGAAACGCATGAGCTGAAGGGCGCGCTCTACGATCCGAGCGACGGCGACATCGACCCGGCGCAGCTGACCCAGGCGCTGGCCAAGGGTGCCCGCGACATGGGTGCGAAGATCATTCGCTTCTGTCCGGTCACCGGCTTGCGACGCCAGAAGGACGAGTGGGTGGTCGAGACCGCGCAGGGCGAGATCCGCTGCGAGATCGTCGTCAACGCCGCCGGCTACCGTGCGGCCGAAGTCGGCAGGATGTTCGGCCGCGACGTGCCTATGATGGTGATGAGCCATCAATATATCCTGTTCGAGGAAATCCCCGAACTGGCCGCATGGTCGAAGGAGCAAGGCAAGAAACTGCCGCTGCTGCGCGATGTCGACACCTCCTATTATCTGCGCCAGGAAAAGAACGGCATGAATCTCGGCCCCTATGAGCGCAATTGCCGTGCGCATTGGGTCGGCCACCACGACCCGATGCCAGACGATTTTTCGTTCCAGCTGTTCCCCGACGATCTCGACCGGCTGGAGGACTATCTGGCCGATGCCGTCGCCCGCGTGCCGATTCTCGGCACCGCCGGACTGTCCAAGGTCATCAATGGCCCGATCCCCTACGCGCCGGATGGCAATCCGCTGATCGGCCCGATGCCCGGCGTGCCGAACGCCTTCGAGGCTTGCGTCTTCACCTTCGGCATCGCCCAGGGCGGCGGCGCCGGCAAGGTGCTGGCCGAATGGGTGACGCAGGGCCAGACGGAGTGGGACATGTGGTCCTGCGATCCGCGCCGCTTCACCAGCTTTGCCTCGGCCCCGGATTACTGCGTCGCCAAGGGCATGGAAATCTATGGCAACGAATACGCCATCCAGTTCCCGCGTCATGCCTGGCCGGCTGGGCGCGACCGCAAACTGTCGCCGATCCATGATCGCATCAAGGCGCTCGGCGCCTGCTTCGACGCCTATAATGGCTGGGAGCGCGCCACCTGGTACGCGCAAGCCGGCGACGATGTTTCGGAAGCTGCGACGCTGACCTTCCGTCGCGACGGGCCATGGCAGCATCGCGTCCGCGAAGAATGCATCGCCGTGCGCGACGCCGCCGGCATTTTGGACCTGCCTGGTTTTTCCCGCTTCAATCTCGACGGTCCGGGTGCCGCCGAATGGCTGAGCCAACAGGTTACCGGGCTGGTGCCGAAACCCGGCCGCATCGGCCTGATCTACTTTGCCGACGACAAGGGCCGCATCGTCACCGAAATGTCGGTGGTGCGCCACGACGAGAATTTGATGACGCTGATCACCGCCGCCGTGGCGCAGTGGCACG
Organism: Mesorhizobium sp. WSM4813; assembly: GCF_055811555.1. NCBI lineage: Bacteria > Pseudomonadati > Pseudomonadota > Alphaproteobacteria > Hyphomicrobiales > Phyllobacteriaceae > Mesorhizobium > Mesorhizobium sp. WSM4813. Next base: position 144,648 of record NZ_JBVVQU010000003.1, on the reverse strand, counting down.
ATTTCGAATGGCTGAAATCGCGCATGCCGAAGGACGCTTCATTCAAGCTGATCGACCGGACCGAGGAATACGCCACGCAGATCCTAGCCGGACCCAACTCGCGAAAAATCCTCGCCGATGTCTGCGCCGCAGACCTTGCTCTGCCCTGGCTGACGCACCAGGAGACAACAATCGCCGGCCGTTGGGCAAGGCTGGTGCGTGTGTCCTTCGCCGGCGAACTCGGCTGGGAAATCCACACCAAGGTCGACGACACCGCCGCCATCTTCGACGCTGTCTGGGCGGCCGGCCAGAAGCACGGCCTGAAGCCGTTCGGCATGTACGCGCTGGATTCGCTGCGGCTCGAAAAAGGCTATCGCGCCTGGAAAGGCGACCTGTCGACCGACTATTCGATCCTGCAGGGCGGGCTGGAGCGCTTTGTGAAATGGGACAAGCCGGATTTCCGTGGCAAGGCGGCGTTGCAGAACGAGAAGCAGCAGGGCGTGAAGAAGCGCTTTGTCACGCTGGTCGTCGAAAATCCCGGCGACTGCGACGCCCCCTCCATGTCGACGCTGTGGCATGACGGCCGGATTGTCGGCGAGACGACGTCCGGCGGCTGGGGTCATCGCATCGACAAGTCGATCGCGCTCGGCATGCTGCGTGCCGACCTCACTGAGCCGGGAACCGCGGTCGAGGTCGAGATCTTCGGCGAGCGCTTCAGGGCGGTCGTGCAGAAGGACGAACCGCTGTGGGATCCGAAGAACGAGAGGTTGCGCGCATGAAGACTGTCATTCTCACCGATGGCGGCATGGGCCAGGAACTGGTGCGCCGCAGCAGCTCCGAACCCACCCCGCTATGGTCGGCCAGGGTGCTGATCGACGAACCGGACCTGGTGCGCGACCTGCATGCGGAGTTCATCCGGGCCGGCGCCCGTGTCATCACCATCAACACCTATTCCGCAACACCAGAGCGGCTGGCGCGCGAGGGCGCGGAAGAGCTGTTCAAGCCGTTGCAGAAGCGCGGCATCGAGCTTGCAAGGCAAGCTCGCGACCAGGCCGGCGACGCGGCAATTGCCGGCTGCCTGTCTCCCCTGTTCGGCAGCTACGCCCCGGCACTGACGATATCCTTCCAGGATACGCTCGACATCTACCGCCGCATCGTTGCCGAGCAGGCTGACGGCGTCGATCTGTTCCTGTGCGAGACCATGGCGTCGGCCGAGGAGGCGCGCGCGGCTGTCACCGCGGCGTCGGAAAGCGGCAAGCCGGTGTGGGTGTCGTGGACGCTCGCCGATCACGGCGCACCACGACTGCGCAGCGGCGAAACCCTAGCGGCGGCAGCGAGCGCTCTCGACAGCCTGCCGGTCGCAGCTAGACTGATCAATTGCTGCCGGCCCGAAGCGATCGCTGCAGCGTTGCCCGAACTGATCGGCTTAGGCGGCCCGGTTGGCGCCTATGCCAATGGCTTCACCTCGGTCGAGGCACTCAAGCACGGCGGTACGGTGGAGGTGCTGCACGCCCGCCACGACCTCGATCCGGATGCCTATGCCGGCCAGGCAGTCGGCTGGGTCGAGGCTGGCGCCGACATCGTCGGCGGCTGCTGCGAAGTCGGACCGCCCCATATCGCCGCCCTGCGCGACCGGCTCGAACACGCCGGCTACGAAATTTCGGGAGTAGCATAATGCCCAAGCCCTCATCACGCGTTTCCGGCATCGTGCCTTCCGGCAAGGACGGCTGGGAGGTCCATTTCGCCGCCTGGACACGCAAGGAGGCCGGCGAGGACATCATCATGCTGTCGGTCGGCGACCATGATTTCGACACGCCGGCGCAAACGATCGAAGCCTGCGTGACCGCGGTTCGCGCCAGCAACCACCACTACACCCCGCTTCCTGGCATTCCGCGTCTGCGCAAGGCAATGGCGGCGGCCTCGACCGCGTGCACTGGCGTTGCGACCAACCCCGACCAGGTCATCGCCACGCCGGGCGGGCAGGCTGCACTTTACGCGGCGGTGCAGGCCGTTCTCGACCAGGGCGACCATGCCATCGTGGTCGCGCCCTATTACGCGACCTACCCCAACACGTTCAGTGCAGCGGGTGCCGATTTCACCGTGGTCGAGACACCTGCCGAGGATGGGTTCCAGCCGCGCGCCGCCGACATTCGCGCAGTCCTTCGGCCGAACACGCGCGCCATCCTCATCAACACGCCGAACAATCCGACGGGTGCCGTCTATTCGCGCCAGCGGCTGGAGGAGCTGGCGCAGATCTGCCGTGAGCACGACCTCTGGCTGCTGTCGGACGAGGTCTATTGGACGCTGGGCGGCGGCGAGCACACCTCGCCGCGTTCGCTGCCCGGCATGGCGGAACGCACGCTGGTCATCAACTCCATGTCCAAGAGCCACGGCATGACCGGCTGGCGCATGGGCTGGCTGACCGGACCCGAAGAGATGATCTCGCTGCTGACCAGCCTCAATCTGGTGACGACTTACGGCCTGCCGGCCTTCATCAGCCTCGCTTGCGCCGAGGCGCTCGAAAACGGCTACGGCGTCAAGGAGATCGCCGAACGCTATGCTGCAAGGCGCACCGTCGTCCTCGATGCCATGCGCGGCATGAACAACGTCACCGTGCGCGGTTCGGAGGGCGGCATGTATGTCATGCTCGACATATCAGCCATCGAGCCGGACGACGAGAAATTCGCCTGGGCGTTTCTTGACAAGGAAAAGGTCGGCGTGATGCCCGGCTCGAGCTTCGGCGAGGCGGCCGCCGGCCATATTCGCTTCAGCCTCTGCCAGCCCGAGGCGATACTTTTGGAAGCAGCCCTCCGCCTGCGTCGCTTCGCTTCCACCTATCGCCGCGAGGCCGCATGAGCGCCCTGCCCCCGAAAACTATCCCTACGAAAGCAAGGGCCGTCATCATCGGCGGCGGCGTCTCCGGCTGCTCGGTCGCCTACCATCTGGCCAAACTCGGCTGGACCGACATCGTGCTGCTCGAACGCAAGCATCTGACATCGGGCACGACATGGCACGCCGCCGGCCTGATCGGCCAGTTGCGCGGCTCGCAGAACATGACCCGGCTGGCGAAATATTCGGCCGACCTCTACGTCAAGCTGGAAGCCGAGACCGATGTCGGCACCGGCATGCGCCAGGTCGGCTCGATCACCGTGGCGCTGACCGAGGAGCGCAAGCACGAGATCTATAGGCAGGCGTCTCTCGCCCGCGCCTTCGATGTCGACGTGCGCGAGATTTCGCCTGATGAAGTCAAGGAGATGTACCCGCATCTCAACATTTCCGATGTGGTTGGCGCCGTGCATCTGCCACTCGACGGCCAATGCGATCCGGCCAACATCGCCATGGCGCTGGCCAAGGGCGCGCGCCAGCGCGGTGCGACGATCGTCGAGAACGTGAAGGTCACCAAGGTCCATACCAGGGATGGCCGCGTCACCGGCGTGTCCTGGACGCAAGGCGACGAGCAAGGCGTGATCGAAGCCGATGTCGTCGTCAACTGCGCCGGCATGTGGGCGCGCGAACTTGGCTCGCAGAATGGTGTCACCATCCCGCTGCATGCCTGCGAGCATTTTTATCTCGTCACCGAGCCGATCCCCGGCCTGACACGCCTGCCGGTGCTGCGCGTGCCGGACGAATGCGCCTACTACAAGGAGGACGCAGGCAAGATGATGCTCGGCGCCTTCGAGCCGGTGGCCAAGCCCTGGGGCATGGACGGCATCCGTGAAGATTTCTGCTTCGACCAGTTGCCCGAGGATTTCGAGCATTTCGAGCCGATCCTCGAAATGGGCGTCAACCGCATGCCGATGCTGGCCAGCGCCGGCATCCACACCTTCTTCAACGGTCCCGAGAGTTTTACCCCTGACGACCGCTACTATCTTGGCGAGGCGCCGGAACTTTCCGGCTACTGGATGGCGACCGGCTACAATTCGATCGGCATCGTCTCCTCTGGCGGCGCCGGCATGGCCCTGGCGCAGTGGATCAACGACGGCGAAGCGCCCTTCGACCTCTGGGAAGTCGACATCCGCCGCGCCCAGCCGTTCCAGAAGAACCGGCGCTATCTCAAGGAGCGCGTCTCCGAAACGCTCGGCCTGCTCTACGCCGACCATTTCCCGTATCGCCAGATGGCGACCTCACGCAATGTCAGGCGCTCGCCACTGCACGAGCATCTGAAGGCGCGCGGCGCCGTGTTTGGTGAGGTCGCCGGCTGGGAGCGCGCCAACTGGTTCGCGCGTGACGGCCAGGAGCGCGAATACCGCTATTCCTGGAAGCGGCAGAACTGGTTCGACAACCAGCGCGAGGAACATCAGGCCGTCCGAAACGGCGTCGGCCTGTTCGACATGACCTCGTTCGGCAAGATCCGTGTCGAAGGCCGTGAGGCCTGTGCCTTCCTACAGAGGCTTTGCGCCAACGACATGGACGTGACGCCGGGCAAGATCGTCTACACCCAGATGCTCAACCAGCGCGGCGGCATCGAGAGCGACCTCACCGTCTCACGGCTGTCTGAAACGGCCTACTTCCTCGTCGTGCCAGGCGCGACGCTGCAGCGTGATCTCGCGTGGCTGCGCAAGCATCTTGCCGACGAGTTCGTCGTCATCACCGATGTGACCGCTGCCGAAGCCGTGCTCTGCCTGATGGGTCCGGATGCGAGGAAGCTGATTCAAAAGCTGAGTCCGAACGATTTTTCCAACGAAACCAATCCGTTCGGGACGTTTCAGGAGATTGAAATCGGCATGGGGTTGGCTCGCGCCCACCGTGTCACCTATGTCGGCGAGCTCGGCTGGGAGCTTTATGTCTCGACCGACCAGGCAGCACACGTCTTCGAGGCGATCGCGGAGGCCGGCGCCGATGTCCGCCTGAAGCTTTGCGGTCTGCACACGCTGGATTCCTGCCGCATCGAGAAGGCGTTCCGGCATTTCGGCCACGACATCACCGACGAGGACAATGTGCTGGAGGCTGGCCTTGGATTCGTAGTGAAGACTGGCAAGGGCGATTTCGTTGGCCGTGATGCCGTGCTGAGAAAAAAAGAAACCGGATTGGACCGGCGCCTGGTGCAGTTCCGCCTGAAAGACACGCAACCCCTGCTCTTCCACAATGAAGCGATCGTGCGCGACGGCAAGATTGTCGGCCCGATCACCTCGGGCAATTACGGCCATCATCTCGGCGGCGCTGTGGGGCTCGGCTACGTACCTTGCAAGGGCGAGAGCGAGGCGGATGTGCTGTCGTCGTCCTACGCGATCGAAATCGCCGGCGAGCGCTTCGCCGCGGAAGTGTCGCTGAAGCCGATGTATGATCCGAAGGCGGAACGGGTAAGGATGTAGCTCAAAACCGCTCCAGCTTCTTTCGCGCTTTCTCCAGAAATGCCGCCCTCGTTTTTGGCGTCGACGCGTCCATCAGGTAGTGCGCCAGAAAGAACGTCCTGCAGCGGGTGGCGCAGAGTGCCCGCATGCCGCGCAGGATTGTCTTTCGTCCCGGCTGGCCGACGACGACGCTCCACCAGGTCGGTGCGCCGCAGGTCGTGATTACCCCGATCTTCGTCACATGCCTCATCAGCGACTGGATCCGACCCTTGCCCACCGGCAGCCGGAAGGCGACGTCGGTCGCCCAGACCCGGTCGAGCCAGCCCTTCAGCATCGCCGGCAGGCCGTACCACCATGTCGGATAGATGAAGAGGATTGCCTGGGCCCATTTGAGGTGGTCGATGTGCGGTTTGAGCGCCGGATCTTGCGGGGCGTGCTCATTGTAGGAGCGTCGCTCGCCGCAGCCCATGACCGGATCGAAATTTTCCGCATAGAGGTCGAGCAACCGCACCTCCCAGCCCCTCGCCTTCAGCACCTCGATGGCACTATCCCGGATCGCGGCACAAAAGCTTCCCGGGACCGGATGGCAATAAACCACCAGGACCCGCATCAGAATGCATCCATACTGGCGGCGACTTTCGCCGTGAATCTCTTCCGCGTTTCATCGGTCGACAGGTTCATCGAATAATGCGCGAGATAGGACACGGAGGCACCTGGCTTGACCGCGGCGCGCAACACACGCTTGACCAGCTTGCGCGGCGGGTCCCCCATCAGCATGGCGTGGAGCCGACTGCCGCCATAGGTGGTGACCGCCGCCAGCTTGCGGATGTTGTGGAGCGACGGCTGCACCTTGCCATTGACCAGCTTGAACGAGACGCCGGGCAGGAAGACGCGGTCGAAAAAGCCTTTCAGAATCGCCGGATAGCCGTAGTTCCACACCGGAAACGACAGCACCAGCGCCTCTGCCCGCAGCAGGCGCTCGACATAGAGCGCTGCCGGCTCGTCTGCGCCGCGTTGGTCGTGATAACCGAGCCGCTCGGCCCGCGTCAGACGCGGATCAAAATTCTCGCCATAGAGGTCGCAGTCGTCGACCGCGTGCCCGGCGGCCGTCAGCCGCTCGACGATCACCTTGTGCAAACCGGCATTGAAGCTGGTCTCGACCGGATGGGCGTAGAGAACGAGGATTTTCATCACCCCGCCTTCTGCAACCCCTTGAACAGGAACGACTTGCCTGAACGATAGTCATAGTCCGGGTTTTCCCAGGCGATCATCTTGCCCGGATTGAGCAGCCCTTGCGGATCGGTCTCGCGCTTGAAGGCGAGCTGCACCTCGTCCGTCTGCTTCATGCCGCCCTCTTCCAGCGTGTAGCGGTGCGGATTGAAGACCCAGCAGCCATTGTCCTCGTGGATGCGGATGATCTCGTCGAGCCGCTCGGCCGTGGTGAAGCGGACCAGCGGCAGTCCGGCCACGCCGATCGCGCCGTCGAAGCGGATGAACTCGACATGAACCGGCACCTCGTCGCCGAAGCGATCGATCATCGCCTTGATGTAAGCCAGGTGATCCGGCGAGGGATAGCGGGTCTGCAGATAGGTAATCGTCGGGTCGACCCTGATGGCGCGCAGCGTCGTGTGGTTCCAGGTCAGCTCATAGGCCGGCGGCAGGCCCTTGAGATCGGCCTCCTTGTCGGCGCGGAAGACGATCTCGCCCCTGCTGCGCGCCGTGCGGGCGAGAAAGGCGTCCATTGCATGCGGCGCAATCATGCAGACGACGATGCTTTGCTCGCGCCTGAAAAACCGCTGGTGCCGCTTGAAATAATCGTAAGGAATGGGCGCGGCGATCGGCGTGATCAGCTTCGCCAAGATACCATCCTGAATGGCGAGATCGTTGCCGAAGCCGGCAGCATCCATGAAATCGTCGAAGCCGACGATGACGTCGATCCAGTCGTAAGATGCGGTCAGCGGCATCTCGACCTCGGTGATGATGCCGTTGGTGCCGTAGGCATGCATCACCTTCAGCACCTCCTCGCCGGTAAGATCCATGATGCGAGGCTCCGCTTCCATCGTCACGGTCCTGAGCCGGATGACATTGCCGAGGTCGCGCAGCCCACCCCAGCGGATCGAGCCGACGCCGCCCGATCCACCGGCGACGAAACCGCCGATCGACGCAGTGTTATAGGTCGATGGCGACATCCGCAGCTCCTGCCCGGAATGGGCGCGCGTCGCCCTGTCGATGTCGGCGAGGACGGCACCCGGTCCGGTCACGACGCGGCCGGGCGCGATCGTCTTGACTGCATTCATCTCGGCGAGATTGAGCACGACGCCGCCGGACAAAGGCATCGCCTGCCCGTAATTGCCGGTGCCGCTGCCGCGCGGCGTCACCGGCACGCCATGCCGGTGGCAGGCGGCAAGCACACGGATCACTTCGTCTTCCGTCTTCGGCGTCACGATCAGGTCGCCGGTGACATGGTCAAGCTGTTGCTTGAGCACCGGGCTGTACCAGTAGAAGTCGCGGCTCTTCTGCTGGACGATCGCCGGATGGTCGTCGATCTTCAGACCGTCGAGATCGCGTTTGAGCGCAGCCAGGTCCATCATCCCACCATCAGATCATCGAGTTCGGCATAATCGGGCAATTGGCGCTCGATGGCGCGGCCGTCGCGCACCACGATGCGATCCGATTCGGGCCGCGACAGCAATTCCGTCCAACTCCGCCCCTTGAAGACGACGAAATCGGCGGCTCCGCCGGCGGCAAGCGTGCCGAAGCCATCGAGCCGCATCACCTTGGCCGGCGTTGCGGTCACCGCTTGCGGCCAGTCGCCGACCGGGTGATCGAAATGCAGGATGCGCGTCGCCATGCGGTAGACCTCCAGCATGTCGAGATCGCCATAGGCGTAGAACGGATCGCGGGTGTTGTCGGAGGCAACGGCGACCGAGATGCCGCGCGCCTTCATCTCGTGCAGCAGCGTCACGCCGCGCCAGCGCGGCGAGGTCTTGTCGCCGCGCCGGTCCTGCAGATAGAGATTGCACATTGGCAGCGACACCACGGCGAGCCCCGCCTTCGCCACCTTGTCCAGTGTGTCGAGCACATCGAGATCGGGCTGGCGTGCCAGCGAGCAGCAGTGCCCGACGAGGATGTTTCCCTCAAAACCATTCCACAGGGCCGCCTCGGCAATCTTCTTCAGCGAGATCGCCGAGATATCGTCAGTCTCGTCGGCGTGGAAATCGAGGTCGAGGCCATGCTTGATCGCCTGCGCGAACACCTGGTCGAGAAGCTCTTCCAGGTCAGGCAGCATATAGGTGACGACGCCGAGCACGCCGTTGGCCGCGGCCACGCGCTTGGCCAGTCTCTCGAACCATTTCTTGTCGCGCACGCCTTCGATGCCAAGCAGGCAGGCCGCCTGCAGCTCGATGCGGCCACGCCATTTCTCCCGTACCGTCTCGAACACCGGCCAGGAGATCTCCTCCTGCGGCGCGACGCTGTCGAGATGGGTGCGCAGCGCCCTGGTGCCGTGCGCGTAGGCTGAGCGCAGCGAAAAATCCATGCGGCGAGCGACGTCCGCGGCGCTCCAGCGGGCGGCACGGTCGGCGCCGGTGGCGTTCAGCGCGCCCATGAAGGTGCCGTCGGGATTGGGTTTTCGAGGCCAGATATGGCCTTTGTCGATATGCGTGTGGCAGTCGACGAAGCACGGCATGACGATACGGCCGCCGAGCTCGACGGCGTCTGCTGGCGCCTTGGACTGGCGATGCGCGGTAATACTGGAGATTTTGCTATCGGCGACAGCGATGTCGGCGAGCGCGAAACCGTCGCTGTCATAGGCCAAGGATAAGCCGGGCGTCAGCGACTGATGAACACGGACGTTGACAAGATGATAAGAACCAGAGGCTGGTATCAAGCCGCACCCCCCTCTGTCCTGCCGGACATCTCCCCCTCAAGGGGGGAGATCGGCAGCTTCACCCGTGGCACACGTCTTGTCTCGTCAGTAATTGGCGAAATCCGAAATGACATCCAATCTCCCCCCTTGAGGGGGAGATGTCCGGCAGGACAGAGGGGGGTGATTTGCGCCAACCTTTCAATCACACTACCGCTCCTGCTTCAGCGCGCTCTCGTGCCAGCGCCGCAAAATGAGATGCGAGATCAGCGACAGCACCAGGAAGATCAGAATGCCGGTGAACGAGATCAGGATCAGCGCCGCGAACAATCGCGGTGCGTTGAGCCGGTAGCCGGCCTCGATGATGCGCGAGGCCAGCCCCGATGACTGTCCCTGGGCCCCGGCGACGAACTCCGCCACCACCGCGCCGATCAGCGACAGGCCGCCGGCGATCTTCAGCCCGCCGAGAAAATACGGCATCGCTGCCGGCAGCCGCAGGTAGCGCAATTGCTGCCAGCGGGTCGCGCCGTTAAGCCTGAACATGTCGCGCAGATTGCGGTCGACCGAATTGAGGCCGAGCGTGGTGTTGGACAGGATCGGGAAGAAGGCGACGATCCAGGCACAAAGCAAAAGCTTCGTCGTCTGGTTGTCGACATAGATGTTGATCAGCGGGAAGATCGCGACGATCGGCGTCACCTGCAGCACGATGGCAAACGGGAAGAACGACATCTCTACCCACTTCGATTGCGCGAACAGCACCGCCAGCCCGACACCGCCGACGACGGCCAGAAGCAGGCTGAGGAAGGTGATCTTGAGCGTCACCAGCAGCGAGGAGAACAGCAGCCCGGCATCGTCGAACAGCGTTTGCAACACCACACCGGGGCGCGGCAGGATATATTTCGGGATGTCGTTCCAGACGCAGATGCGGTCCCACAGCCAGATGGCCAGGATCATGATCGCCAGCGGCAGCAGCCACCGGCCGATTCGCTCGAGCCGTTCCTGGCGCACGCGACGCGCCTCCTCGGGGTCGAGCGTCAGCGCGTGTTCTTCAATGGCCGTCATGATGCGGTCCGGCAGTTGAGTTAATGGCGCCGATCAGCACATCGGACGCCTGGCGGCAGAGCGCGGCATAGTCGGGCGAAGTGCGGAAGGCTTCGTTGCGCGGATAGAGCGCATCGATGGCGAGTTCCCTGAACACCCGGCCCGGTCGCGCGGCCATGACGACGACGCGGTTGGAGAGGAAGACGCTTTCGAAGACGCTGTGGGTGACGAAGACGACGGTAAAACGCTCGTCCTGCCACAGTTCCAGAAGATCGTTGTTGAGCTTGAAGCGGGTGATCTCGTCCAGTGCCGCGAACGGCTCGTCCATCAGCAGAATACGCGGCTTGGTCACCATGGCGCGGGCGATCGAGACGCGCATCTTCATGCCGCCGGACAGCTCGCGCGGCACGGCATTCTCGAACCCGGTCAGGTGGACCCGCGCAAGCATCTCCATCACGACAGGCGCAGCCTTGGCCCGCGGCACGCCCTTCAGCCGCAGCGGCAGCCAGACATTGTCGAAGACATCGGCCCAGGGCAGCAGCGTCGGCTCTTGGAAGACGAAGCCGATATTCGAGCGGTCGACAGAGCTGCTGCCGCGCCAGTCGAGCACGCCGGAGGTCGGCGTGGCCAGACCCGCAATGAGGCGCAACGCCGTCGACTTGCCGCAGCCGGACGGGCCGAGAAGGCTGAGGAAGTCGCCTTCCCGGATCGTCAGGTCGACATCGCTGAGCGCTGTCACGCCGTTGGAAAAGACCTTACCGACGCCACGCAGCGCCAGCAGCATCGGACCTTTCCCCGATGCGCTTGCCGGCGCTTGCGCCACTTTTTCCTGCATCATGCCTGGGTGCTATTTCTTCAGGTCGATCCCGACGCCCTTGTTGACGAAGGCCAGCGTGTAGGACTTTTTGATGTCGACGCCGGCCGGCACGACCTTGGCCTTGACCATCTTGTCGTAGAAGCTCTGAATGCGCGCGTCGGTCATCGCGCCGATGCCGAGTTTTTCCGTGTCGCCGGAATCGACGATGCCGAATTTCTTCATCTGCTCGATCGAAAACGCGATCTGCTCGTCGCTGATGTCGGGGTTATCCTTCTTGATCGCAGCGTTGGCGGCAGCGTTGTCGCCGTAGAGATAATTGTACCAGCCCTTGGCCGAGCCATCGACGAAGCACTGAACCACCTCCGGGCGCTTGTCGATCGTGGCCTGCATGGTCTCGATCGTCGTCGCATAGGTGTCGAAGCCGTAGTCGGCGAGCAGGAACAGATTGGGCTGGAAGCCGCCTTCCTTGGCGACGGCATAAGGCTCCGAAGTCACGTAGCCTTGCTGGATCGATTTCGGATTGGCGATGAAAGGTGCGGGGTTGAAGGTGTAAGGCACGCGCTTGGCCGGATCGAAGCCGAACTCCGTGATCATCCATTGGAAGAAGCTCTGTGCACCTTCGTCGCCAATAATGTACTGGTCCGCGTTCTTCAAATCCTCCCATTTGTCGAGCCCCTGACCCGGATGGCTCATGATCACCTGCGGCTCTTTCTGGAAGGAGGCGGCGACCACGCGAAGCGGAATGTCCTGCTGAACGGCGTCGAAGGCCTGCAGCATGTTGCCGCCCATGTAGAAGTCGATCTTGCCGGCGAGCAGCAGCGGTCGACCGCTGACCTGCGGGCCACCTTGCATGATCGTCACGTCGAGCCCGCAAGCCGCATAGGTGCCATCAGCGGCCGCCTGATAATAGCCACCGTGCTCGGCCTGGGCGAGCCAGTTGGTGCCGAAGGTGACTTTTTCATTTGCTGCCGCGCTTAGCGTGCTTGCGGCAAGCAGCACGATCGCGCCCACCGAAATCTTAAATTTTCCGTCCATCCACACCACCCTCTGTTGGCTCCGGCGCGCCACGCACCGGGCTCGACACCATCGATTCAAGAAGCAAGACACATGCCATCGCCCGGACCGCCCGCCTGCGCAATGGTGGTGCGCGAAGGCCGGACGGTCATGCTGTACCGGAGGCATCGTGCCTATTTTTTGAACGCCTGTCCACAATCGCCCTGATAACATGCACTGCATCTTGAAGGGGCCGCCAATCCGGCTTTAGAGCGACGTGCGTCCACTTGGACGCACAAAGTACGCTCTAAGATTTTGCGTCTTCGCATCGTGCTTCCGAAAATCGATCCCGATTTTCGGGCGATGCGATAGGCTCACATCAGAGTGGAGATTTCCATGTTCAAATTCCTGACGCCGAAGTCGATCAAGCCGCCCTTCGCCCGCTATAGCCATGGCGTCGAGGTACCGCCCGGCAAACGGCTGGTGCTGTGTTCTGGCCAAGTCGCCATCACTCCGGACGATCAGATCCCGGAGGATGCTGGCGCACAGGCCGAACTCTGTTTCGGGAATATCGCCGCGATTCTCGGCGACGCCGGGCTTGGACTTTCCGACATCGTCCGCATCAACGCCTATGTCACCGACCGCGCCTTCCTCAAGCCCTATATGGACGTTCGCGACCGGCTGTTCACCAGCCCGGCGCCGGCTTCGACGCTGATGATCGTGTCCGGGTTCGCGCGACCTGATTTCAAGGTCGAGATCGAGGTCATCGCGGCAGGGTGAGGAGCCGGCTGGAATCGACAGGCCGTTGATCTCCAGTTACACGACAAGGGCTGGTGCTGCCCCTCATCCGCCTGCCGGCACCTTCTCCCCGTATAGTGACGGGGAGAAGGGAAGCGCTCCAACGCCGGCGACCCCCTCTCTCCGTCTCTATACGGGGAGAGGGTAAGGGTGAGGGGCAGCGCCGACGCCGCCAGTCTCTCTTCGAGGTTCAAAATGGCCGGAACAAAAAGACGCGTGTGGTGGGGCGACTACCGGACCACCGAATATGCCACCATCGATCCTGAGGCGACGATCGCCGTTCTGCCGGTGGCGGCGATCGAACAGCACGGGCCGCATCTGCCGGTTTCGACCGACACCTCGATCATGAACGGCATGCTCGAAACGGTAATCGCTCGCCTGCCCGGCGATCTCGACATCCGCATCCTGCCGGTCCAGGCGGTGGGCAAGTCGAACGAGCACCTGCATGCGCCGGGAACCCTCACTTTGCCGGCGGCGACCTTGATCGAGGCGTGGACCGAGCTTGGCCTATCTATCGCGCGGGCCGGGTTAAGGAAACTGATCGTCGTCAACTCGCATGGCGGCAACGAAGAGATCATGGGCATCATGACGCGAGAATTGCGCGTGCGTGCAAAGATGCTGGCGGTGAAGACGAGTTGGCAGCGCTTTGGCCGGCCGGCCGGCATGTATACCGAGCTTGAGGATCGCCAAGGCATCCATGGCGGCGATGTCGAGACCTCGCTGATGCTGCATTTCCGGCCGGATCTCGTCGACATGGCAAAGGCCGACAATTTCGTGTCCAACGTCGCCCGCGCCGAAAAGGAGTTTTCGCTGCTGCGCCACACCGGAACGCACGCCTTTGCCTGGATCGCCACCGATCTCAACCCGAACGGCGTGGTCGGCGATGCCAGCATTGCAACGGCCGAAAAGGGCAGGCTTACCGCCAACCATCAGGCCGACGGTTTCATCAGCCTGTTGAAGGACGTGCGCAAGGCAAAGCTGGCCGACTGGCTGGCGTAGTCAGACCATGATCCCGAAAGTGGAATCCGGTTTTCGGAAAAGATCATGGTCAAACTCTAGCCGTCGAGCTTCAGCTCGAAAGGCGTGCCTTCGAAGGCATCGGCGCCGCGTCCGATCGCTTGGATCGCACGGGTCATGCGGCCGTTACGATCAAGCAGCGCGTCGGCGACCGCAATCAGCCGCGGATTGGGCGTTGCCGTCGGCGACAGCGCACGCAGCTTCTGCGCCAACTCGACCTCGCAGCGCTTCGGCGCCAATGCCGCCGCGATGATGTAGGCCGAGGCGGTCGAACGGCTGATGCCGGCATAGCAATGTACGACCAGCGGCCTTGCACGATCCCATCGGCGCGCGAAATCGAGCAGGTTGCGAACATGCTCCTCGCCCGGCATGGTCATGCCCTCTTGTGCGACGGCAATGTCGTGCATGACCAGATGCAGATGGTTTTCCCTGGCGATCGACGCCGGCCGCGTCACCTCGGTGCCGGCGGCCAGCAGCGAAAGCAGCCGCTCGGCGCCGGTTCTCAAGACCGTTTCCTCGACCTTCGACAGCGAACAGACATGGATCATTGCTTGATCTCCTAATACATGTCGCGCAAAAATGCGTAGCGGTTTTGCGATAACGATATGCATAAAAACAAAAACTTTAAGCGCGTCGCATGAATCCGTTCAATTACGACGCGCTTTAGGGGTCATCGTCGCGCTGTTGCGCCCAGTCGGCAAGAGCCGATTCGAGCCGCTGCCATTCCTCGTCCGGGCCCGGCAGCCCGGCGCGCAGCACATGCGGCCGGCCGGAAAAATGGCGAAGCAGGATGCCGCGCTCGCCAAGCACCGAAAACAGGCCGGCGGCGCCTGCCAGCCTGATATAGCGAAACAGGGTGGTGCCGCCGGCGACAGGGACGCCGAAGCGGCCGAACAGCGCATCGAGCCGCGCCGCCTCCTCGGCCAAACGGCGTCGCGTCTCGGCCTGCCAGCCGCTGTCGGCAAGCGCGCGGATCCCGTATTCGAGCGCCGGGCCGGCGACCGCCCATGGCCCGAACTGCGCCTCGAGCCGTTCGACCGTCAGCGCATCGGCCAATGCAAAGCCGAGCCGCAGGCCAGCGAGGCCAAAGAACTTGCCGAAGGAACGCAGCACGACGATGCCGCCTTGCTCGACATCGGCGGTCAGGCTTTCCGCGCGCGGGCCGACATCCATGAACGCCTCGTCGACGACCAGCAACCCGCCTTTGGCGCGCAATTTTTCGCCAAGCTCAAGCAGCTTCTTGCGTTCGATGATGCGCCCGTCCGGATTGTTGGGGTTGACGACGATGGCAAGGTCGGCTCCTGCCAGGGCATCGAAATCGTCGACCTCCATCACAGCATGGCCAGCGATTGCCGCCGCCCGCTGATGTTCGGCATAGGTCGGTCCGAGCACCAGCGCCTTGCCGGGGCTCGCCAGCGAGGCGACACGCGGCAACAGGATCTGCGTGCCCGGCGCTGCCGTCACATTCGCCGCCGACGGCGCGCCATAGGCGCTTGCCGCGATGTCGGCCAGATCACGGACCCGCGCAGCTTCGGGCAATCTGGACAGGGTGGTGGCGGGCAGATTGAAAAACGGATAGGAGTGCGGATTGATACCGGTCGAGAGGTCGACGAAGGGCTGCGGCGCATGCGGAAAAAGCGTCCTCGCCCGGCCAAGGCTTCCGCCGTGATCCACCATTGCCGCCGCTCCATCAAGAGACTTCATGTCGATCCTGATCGCTTTCCTGTCACTGCTTGTTGAATTCGCTGTCGGCTACCCGGGCTGGCTGCTTGGCGCCATCGGCCATCCCGTCACCTGGTTCGGCAGGCTGATATCCTTTCTCGATCGCAGGCTCAACCGCGATACTGATTCCGACGCCCTACGTCGCCGGCGCGGTGTTCATGCGCTGCTGATCATCGTGCTGCTGCCGGTCACCATCGCCTTCGCGGTTGAAACCATGCTTTCGGGCATTCCAGCCGGTTTGATCCTCACGGCAATCCTGGCGACGTCGCTGCTGTCGCAGAAGAGCCTGACCGAACATGTCGAGGCGGTGGCCGACGGGCTCGACAATGGTGGACTCAACATCGGCCGTTCTGCCGTCTCACGGATCGTCGGCCGCGATTCGAAAAAGCTCGACAGAGCCGGCGTCTGCCGCGCGGCGATCGAAAGCCTGGCCGAGAATTTTTCCGACGGCGTCGTTGCCCCCGTCTTCTGGATCGGCGTCGGCGGGTTGGCCGGCGGTGTCGCTTACAAGGCCGCCAACACCGCCGATTCGATGATCGGCCACCGCACGCCGCGCCACGAGGCCTTCGGCCGGGCGGCGGCGCGCTTCGACGATCTGATCAACCTGCCGGCGTCGCGGCTGACCGCACTGCTCATCGTGCTGGCCGCCTTCCTCGTCAAAGGCGCCGATCCCGGCAATGCCTGGCGCACCGTGCGGCGCGACGCGAAGAAGCACCGCTCGCCCAATGCGGGCTGGCCGGAGGCGGCGATGGCCGGCGCGCTCGGCCTGGCACTTGCCGGACCGCGTTCCTATGACGGCGTCATGGTCGACGATGCGTTGATGGGCGAAGGTGGCCACCGCGATGCCGAAAGCGCCGACATCCGGCGAGCGCTAAGACTTTACCGTGTCGCCGACTTTCTGTTGATCGCGCTGTTCGGCTTGCTGTCAGTGATCGTCATCGTTGCGTGACGTTTAGTCGGGTCGAGATCGGCTAAACTCAAAGGCAGGTCGCTGGCGCGAGCCTGCCCCATGAATAAATTCCTAGCATAACTGCCGTCACAAAGCAATTGATTTCGCGCCACGACGTGGCCAATCGCTCCAGGTTTGCGCTGCCCCTCATCGCCCTGCCGGGCACTTCTCCCCGTATAGTGACGGGGAGAAGAACGCCTTCGCAAAGGATTTCGCCAATCTCCTGCGTTGCAGAAGGGTGCCGAGGGTCGCGACAAGCCCCTTCTCCCCGTCACTATACCTATCGCATTCACACATCTCGGTTGCGCTTTTCGGCGAAGCTCGATTCTATTTCGGCCGGAAAGACGAAGGAGGTTTGAATGACCTGCATCGAGTACGGGCTGGGCGATTTGGCGATCGCCGCCTGGAAAAAGGGGGGCCTGCTTGCATGCAGCGCTGGTTGCGCGGCCTGGATCGTGTATCCGCCGGCTCGGCGGTAGTCGGGCAGGCGAGATGCAGTTCACGCGATTTCTGCGCAATCGCTCGGTGAGCGCTGCGGAGATGTCGCGGCATGCCGGCGAACAGACCGGGCGGCGCGCGGCCGGTCGCCATGTGGTTGCCGTGCAAGACAGCTCGGAATTGGTGCTGGGTTCTCGGCGGGCGCGGGCAGGTTACGGTCCGGTCGGCAATGGCAATGCAGCAGGTCTGCTGCTGCACCCTGTGCTGGCGGTAGAGGCCGGCACGGGTGCGCTGCTGGGCCTGGTCTCGATGCAGGTCTGGAACCGCGGCGCAGGAGAACTGGCGCCGCGGCGCAAGCGGGCGACGGTCAACAAGGAATCGCAGCGCTGGATCGATGCAACCAAGCAAGCTGGCGCGGTTCTGGAAAGGGCGGCCAGCATCACCATGGTGTCGGATCGCGAGAGCGACTTTTATGAACTCTTCGCCGAACGTCCGCACAATGTCGACCTGATCGTGCGGGCCTGCCAGAACCGGCGGATCGAGGCCGCGCAAGAAGAGCCAGGCTTGCTGTTCGCCTTCATTGACGCCCAGCCTGAGCAAAGCCGCTTTGCAGTGACCATCCCCGCCGCGCCCGGACGACGCGCACGGGATGCCGAACTGGCGGTGCGTTACGCGCCGGTGACGGTGCGGCGCCCACTCAACGGAGCCGATCCGGCGTTGCCCGAGACGCTCGGTTTGACACTGGTCGATGTTCGCGAGGTGTCGAAGCCGAAAGACGGCAGCGAACCGGTGCATTGGCGCTTGCTGACCACCCACAGTGTCGCCACCGTGACCCAGGCACGCCGTGTCGTCGACCTCTACCGCTCGCGCTGGGTCATCGAGGAGTTCTTCCGCACCCTCAAGACGGCAGGCTTCGACATCGAGGCAGCCGACATCGGCGACCCGCACGCCATGATCAACTTCGCCGCCGCCGCCACGATCGCCGCCGTCACCATCAAGCAACTCGTGCAGGCCCGCGACGGCAACACCGATCAGAGGCTCAGCGATGCTTTCGATCCCGACGACCGTCCCATTCTCGAAGCCGTCTCTGCCAAGCTCGAAGGCAAAACAGAGCGACAACGCAATCCCCATCCCAAAGGATCTCTGGCCTTCGCAGCCTGGGTCATCGCTCGCCTCGGCGGCTGGACCGGCTACTACGGCAAGCCAGGCCCCAAGGTCATGCGCATCGGCCTCGCAGAGTTCCACGCCATCAAGTACGGAGCCACGCTCGATGTTCATGATGTGTGAATCCGATAGGTCACTATACGGGGAGAAATGCCCGGCAGGGCAATGAGGGGCGGCGCCGACATCGACAATTGGTCATTCCAACATGAGTTGGAGGTCATCTTTGTCTGAAGCCATTGCGCTACCCCGGCGCGCGGGCAAAATCTCTTAGAACTCTATGCCTTGCTGTGCCTTCACGCCGGCGGAAAAGTGATGCTTGGTCACGCCCATCTCGGTGACCAGATCGGCCGCATCGACCAGCGCCGGTTTGGCGTTGCGGCCGGTGACGACGACATGCAGGTTTTCGCGGCGCCCTTTCAGCGCCGCTACCACCTTGTCGAGATCGAGATAGTCGTGGCGCAGCGCGATGTTCAGCTCGTCGAGCACCAGAAGGCTGATTGACGGATCGGCCATCAGCTCGAGCGCCTTGGCCCAGGCGGCCTCGGCGGCGGCGATATCGCGCTTCAGATCCTGCGTCTCCCAGGTGAACCCCTCGCCCATCGTGTGCCAGACGACCCGATCGCCGAAAGCGGCAAAAGCGTCCTTCTCGCCGGTGTGCCATTTGCCCTTGATGAACTGGACGACGCCGACGCGCTTGCCGTAACCGAGCATCCTCAGCGCCAGCCCGAAGGCGGCAGTGGTCTTGCCCTTGCCGGGCCCGGTGTTAACGATCAGCAGCCCCTTCTCGATCGTCTTTGCCGCGACCTCGGCGTCCTGCACCGCCTTGCGTTTGGCCATCTTGGCGCGGTGGCGTTCCTCGTCCTTGGGATCGATAGTATCAGCCATGTCACTTCACCTTGAGCGGCAGCCCCGCCACCATCAGCAGCACCTTATCCGACACTGCCGCGACTTGCTGGTTGAGCCGGCCGGCGGCATCGCGAAACCGGCGGGCGAGCGCATTGTCGGGCACGATGCCCTGGCCAACCTCGTTGGAAACCACGAACCATGGCCCGCGCGGCCGCGACAACACATCCACCAGCCCTCGGCATTCAGCCTCGACGTCGCGTTCAGCCAGCATATGGTTGGTCAGCCACAGCGTCAGGCAATCGATCAGGACAGGCCGGTCGTCAGGCAGCGTCTCGATCGCGCCGACGAGATCGAGCGGCGTATCGATGGTCGTCCAGCCCTCGGCGCGCCGCGACCGGTGCAGCGCGATACGCTCGCGCATCTCGTCGTCATAGGCTTGCGCCGTGGCGATGTAGGTCCACGGCGCCGGACAGGCCGTCACCAATCTTTCGGCATGCGCGCTCTTGCCGGAGCGCGCACCGCCGATGACTAGGGTCAGCGTCCCGCCGGAAGCAACGCGATCAGGCAAAGCTGTCGCGCAGGCTGGTCGCGGTGCCGGTCAAGCGGCCACGCACCACGCCGACGACGGCGCCGAGCACCAGCCAGAACACCAGATTGGTCAGCGTCACCGCCACCACGAACTGGTGGTGCAGGCCTTCCGGGATCGGCGATTCGAAACTGTCGGGCAGCGGCGCGCCGACGATATGCGGCGCCACGATCAACACCACGGCAAGCAGCGCCAGCGGCAGCGACTTGCGGAAGGCAAGCAGGCCGAGACCGGCCGCCGTCGCCACCACCGTCGCCATCCACCAGATCTGGCGCTGGGTGAGATCGGCCGCCGGCATTGCCGGCAGTTCGGGCGGCAGGCCAAGATTCGGAGCGAGCGTGAACACCGCAAAGCCGGCAAGGCCCCAGAACACGCCCTGACGCCAATTGCCGATGCCGCCGGCGAACTCCGAAGCGGCGACCAGGATCAGCGCAAAGCCGATGCCGGTGACGACATTGGCAACAACGTTGAAGGCGAAGCGCTCGAAGCCATCGGCCGGGGCCCAGCCTTCGTCTTCCGGAGCGGCAGCTTCAGCCTCTGCTGGCGCCGCGCTGGTCATGGCATTGGTATGCCCGTCGTTCGCAGCCGGCGCTGCGGAATGGTCATGCGTGTGACCACCGCCGGCCTGTTCGTAGACTTCCGCCTTGAGGATGAGCGGCACGGTGGCATAGGCCTGCATGCAGGCGAGAACGACGCCTGCCACAAGCCCTGCGATCGCCGCGATGAACACGACGTTGCGAAACAGTGTCATGATGTCAGCCCCTCGTCAGTGGCAGGGGAACGCCATCGAATGGCGATAGTCGTGAGCGGCATTGTGGACCGCATCGATATGCGAGAAGCCGACAAAGCCCATCACGAAAATGCCGAGAAATGCAGCAAGCGCCAGCTGCACGAAGCGCGACTGCGAGGAGACGGAAGCGCCGAGCGAGACGGAAGCGGTATTCATGTCTTGTCCTTTCGCCCTCCACCCGAGGGCATAGAAGTCAGTTCTCCTGTCGCCGGCAGGTCTCCTGGCTCGCGGATCAGCGTCCTTCCCCACCTTCCCGAAGAAACTCTTCAGTGGCATATGGAGAGGACTAACCGCACACAGTTGCGGGGGCAGCCACGGCATTGGGCAAAGTTTGCCCTCACCGCATTCCCTCTTGATTCCAAAACGGAACCGACGACGGGTGCGACTATAGGCAGAATCGTCGCGCCCGGCAAACCAAATTCCGCCAGCTACCAGCGCGAATGCGTCGTATCGGCAGATCAGCCGGCCGGTCCCGCGATTGACAATTTTCGCGGCCGGGTGTCGGCTGGCGCACCACAGGAAGTCGGTCATGCAACCCAGCCCGAGCAAGCGCGATTCCTATAACGGTTTGACGCGACTTGAACCGACGCTGCCGTCATCGGCCTACTGGGATATCGAGGCATATCAGCGCGATCTCGACGCCATCTGGTATCGAAGCTGGCTGCTCGTCTGCCGCGAGGCCGACCTCGCCCAGCCGCTGGCGTTCAGGACGTTCCGTGTCGGCACGCAGGAGATCGTCGTGCTGCGCGACGAGACCGGCGTGCTTCGCGCCTTCCACAACACCTGCCGGCACCGCGGCTCGCAGCTTTGCCAGGAGAGCGAAGGACGGCTGAAGGCGCGGCTCATCACCTGCCCCTATCACGCCTGGTCCTATTCACTGCGCGGCGATCTCGTGCGCGTGCCGTCGAAATCGCTGCCTGAAGGTTTCAACAAAGCCGATCATCCACTTTACCGCGTGGCGCTGTCGGTGTGGCGCGGTTTTGTCTTCGTCAATCTCAGGGAAGATGCCGCCGGTTCGGCCGAAACATCCTTCGATCCGGCATCCGGCAATCTCGCCAATTGGCCGCTGGAAACACTGGTCACCGGCCATGCGCTGCGCAAGGTGATGAACTGCAACTGGAAGATCTTCTGGGAGAACTTCAACGAGTGCCTGCATTGCCCAGGTGTCCACAAGGACCTGTCCAGGCTGGTGCCGATCTATGGCCGCGGCCTGATGGGGCGGCACGACGACCCCGAATGGGCCCGTCACGCCGACAATGATGCCCCGGAGTTTTCCGGCGGCCTGCGGGCCGGAGCCGAGACATGGTCGCGCGACGGGCGCGTCCACGGCCCGGTCTTTCCCGACCTGACTTCAGCCCAGCGTACCGCCGGGCAGACCTATGCCACCAACCTGCCGTCGATGTTCATCGTCGGCCATGTCGACTATGTCAGGACAGTGCGGCTGGTGCCGCTTGGACCGGAGCAGACCGAACTGACCGCCGAATGGCTTTTTTTGCCCGAAGCGCTCGCCGATCCGACGGCGGATATCGACAACATCGTCGCTTTCGGCAGCCAGGTGCTGGAGGAAGACGCCGATATCTGCGAAATCAACCAGAAAGGCGTGCGCTCGATGCGCCACAAGGCCGGCGTGCTGATGCCCGAGGAATATGAATTGCTTCGCTTCCACAACTGGGTACGCGAGCGGCATGCAACGCTTTCACCCGAGCCCTGAACATCAAAGGGGTTTGGCCCGCCTTCTTTTGTCCGGGCCAACCATGATAGTCGTCTTGCAGTGCTGAATCAGATTGCGAGACCATGAGCATTTCTACGCCGACCGTTCAGGACCGATCCAAGCGCATCATCGCCATCGACGTCGCCCGCGGCATCGCTTTGCTTGCCATGTCGAGCTACCATTTCACCTGGGATCTCGAATTCTTCGGCTACACCGATCCCGGCCTGACCGCCTTCGGCTGGTGGAAATTCTACGCGCGCTGTATCGCTTCGACCTTCCTGTTCCTGGTCGGCGTCAGCCTGTTCCTCGCCCATGGCAAACTGATCCGCTGGAACGGCTTCTGGAAACGCTTCGCCATGGTCGCCGGGGCGGCGCTCGCCATATCGGCTGCCACAAGGTTTGCCACGCCGGACAGTTTTATCTTCTTCGGTATCCTGCACGAGATCGCGCTCGCCAGCCTGCTCGGCCTGGCTTTTCTGCGGCTGCCGGCGCTGCTGACGCTTGTTGTCGCGGCTTTCGTCATCACCGCGCCGCTCTACCTCAGGTCCGAGATCTTCGACCATCCGGCCCTGTGGTGGGTCGGCCTGTCGGCAACCAATCCACGCTCCAACGATTATGTCCCGCTGTTTCCATGGTTCGGCGCCGTGCTTACAGGCATCGCGGCGGGAAAACTCGCCTTCGCCTCCGGCATGCTGACCCGGCTGGCGGGCCTGACGCCCGGCCGCTGGACCAATCCCCTGGTCTTTATCGGCCGGCACAGCCTCGCCTTCTACCTAATCCACCAGCCGGTGCTGATCGGCTCGGTCTGGCTGCTTTCGCAAGTGGTGCCGGCACCGGTCGAGACCAGGCAGGCCACCTTCCTGAAAGAATGCCAGACAGCGTGCGAGCAATCGCGCGACACGGAGTTCTGCTCCAGCTATTGTGTGTGCATGCTCGATACACTCGAGGGCGAGGCCACGCTTGATCGGCTCTACCGCAACGACCAGGCTGCGGAATGGAAGGCGCATCTCGACGAGCTCGCCGGCGCCTGCACTGCCAAAGCCGACAGCACATTGATGGAGGGAGGAGCACAATGACCGACCATCAACTGAAACCGGGGCAGCCGAAACCGGGGGTTATACCGTGGCCGCCGCTGATCTATGTCGCGGCCATTGCCGTCAGCATCGCGCTTGGCTTGCTCTATCCGCTGCCATGGATCGGCGGCCTTCTCGGCGACATCCTGTTCGCGGCCGGCTGGGTGGCATTGTTCGGCGTCGTCGCGCTCTGGTTCACGGCGATCCGCACCATGATCCGGGCAAAGACGACGCTCCACCCAAACGCCGTGCCGGACCATCTGGTCACATCAGGTCCCTTCGCCGTCAGCCGCAACCCGATATATCTGGCCAACACGCTGTTGCTGATCGGCGTGGCCCTTATCTCGGGGATCGTATGGTTCCTGCCGCTGGCGATCATCGCCGCCTTCGCAACGCAGAAAATGGCGATCGAGGGCGAGGAAAGAGTTCTGACGGCGAAATTCGGCAAGAAATACCGGGATTACGC
Source organism: Mesorhizobium sp. WSM4813 (assembly GCF_055811555.1). Lineage (NCBI taxonomy): Bacteria > Pseudomonadati > Pseudomonadota > Alphaproteobacteria > Hyphomicrobiales > Phyllobacteriaceae > Mesorhizobium > Mesorhizobium sp. WSM4813. The sequence goes on along the minus strand of NZ_JBVVQU010000003.1, from coordinate 121,102 downwards.
GAAAAGGGTGCGGCGCTGGATTTGAGGCGTGCGGCAAGGCCTTTTTCAGAATTCGCTCTGGCGAGTCAGATAGTGTGTTTTTCGAGAACCGGAGCGGAGCGTACATTTGAGTACGTGAGCACCGGAAGCGCAGAAAACCACGATAGCTGGCCGCCAGAGTAGAACTATCAAAAGGCCGTTCAGGTGTTGACGCCGAGCTCCACCAGCCGCTCGACACAGGATTCTTCGGCCTGGTCGAGCTCGGCCAAGGTCTCTTCGAGGTCGCGGCGCTTCTGGCGCAGATCCTCGCGCTTTTCCTCGATGCGCTTGATCATCAGATTGAGCTGACCGATCTCCCCGGGTGGCTCCTTGTACATCTGGATGATTTCGCGGATTTCGTTGATCGAAAAGCCGAGCCTCTTGCCGCGCATGATCTGGCGGATGAGATGCCGGTCCGACGGGCGAAACAGCCGCGTACGACCGCGACGTACCGGCTGCACCAGCCCCTCGTCCTCGTAGAAGCGCAGCGTCCGCGTCGAAACATCGAATTCGCGGGTCAGTTCAGTGATCGAATAATATTCCCGCATCATCACTCCATGTCCGGCCACGCTGCGAGTTCCAACCATGCGGCCTCGCAATCGCCCAGACGCGTCTCAGAATCGGCCGATAGGCAGTTCCAAAATCTCGCATGGCATTTACGTAAAAGTCAATTGAGAGGGTGTCGCTCAGTGCACGCCGAACCACCATGTGGCGAGGCCGAGAAAGGCAAAGAAGCCGACGACGTCGGTGACCGTCGTGACGAAAACCGCCGAAGCCACGGCCGGGTCGATCTTCAACCGGTGGAGCAGCAGCGGGATCAGGATGCCGGCAAGTGCGGCCACGAACATGTTGATGATCATCGCCGCTGCGATGATGCCGCCCAGGTTGGGATCGCGGAACCAGGCCGCCGCGACGATGCCGATCAGGATGGCGAAGATGATGCCGTTGATGGAGCCCACCCCCATCTCGCGACGGATGATGCGGCCGGCATTGTAGATGTCGAGGTCCCTCGTCGCCAGCGCCCGCACCGTGACCGTCATGGTCTGCGAGCCGGCATTGCCGCCCATGCCGGCGACGATCGGCATCAGCACAGCCAGCGCCACGATGTGCTCGATCGTGCGGTCGAACAGGCCGATCACCGAGGCCGCCAGGAACGCCGTCAAAAGATTGACGAGCAGCCACGGAACGCGCGAGCGCGAGGTCGAAAGGATGCTGTCGGACAGTTCTTCGTCGCCGACACCGCCCATGCGCAGCAGATCCTCCTCTGCTTCCTGCTGGATGACGTCGACCACGTCGTCGATGGTCAGCACGCCGACCAGCCGCTCGTTCTCGTCGACGACAGCGGCGGAGAGAAGGTCGTATTGTTCGAATTCGCGCGCCGCCTCTTCCTGGTCCATCGTGGCCGGAATGGCGTGCCTGGTCTCATGCATGACCTCTTCGACCTTGATCGAGCGCTTCGTGCGCAGGATCTGGTCGAGATCGATGGCGCCGAGCAGCTTGAAGCTTGGATCGATGACGAAAATCTGGCTGAAGCGGTCGGGAAGGTTCTGGTCCTCGCGCATGTAGTCGATGGTCTGGCCGATCGTCCAGAACGGCGGCACCGCGACGAACTCCGTCTGCATGCGACGGCCGGCGGTCTCTTCGGGATAGTCGAGCGAGCGGCGCAGCCTGATCCGCTCGGTGAACGGCAGTTGCGACAGGATCTCGTCCTGATCTTCCTTTTCGAGATCCTCGAGAATGTAGACCGCGTCGTCGGAATCGAGGTCCTGCACGCCCTGGGCAATCTGCGCGTTGGGCAGACTGTCGACGATGTCGCGGCGGATCGCCTCGTCGACCTCGGTCAGCGCGGAAAAGTCGAAGTCGGCGCCCAACAATTCGACCAGCGCGCGGCGCTGTTCGGGATGAAGCGCCTCGAGCAGGTCGCCGAGTTCCGATTGGTGCAGGTCGTCCACTTCACGCTTCAGCGTCAGCGTGTCGCGATCGGCGATCGCTGCCCCGATCGCGGCAAGGAACGACGACAGAATGGCGCCGTCCTCGCCATAGATGTCGGCGTGGCTGTCCTCAGCGGCCCTGGCGCCGGTCGTCTGTTCGTCCTGGCCTTCCACCAGCGCCTCCCGCCATCAGAATTCCGGAAAAGGTGCCTGTCAGGTCTAGAGCATCGAGCCCAAAAGTGGAAACCGGTTTTGGCAAAATCCGATGCCTAAACACAAAGATAGGGTGGCGGCACGTCTAGACCTGAGAGTCCGCCGCTCTATGACGCAACGCGCGGGAATATCAAACGAAATGCGCCGTTCCGCGCCGCGGAGCGAAGGCTGGTGCAACCCGATCGCCGGACAGACGTTGATGCCGCACTCGGCCCTCTCCTCAAGGACACGTAGGCTCAGCCCCGAGGCCAGACATCAACGGGCGCAAGGGATGACAGACTGATCGAAATGGCGGCCGTTGGACCCCGTAAATCCTCGAATAACCATCGAACGTCGATTCCGGGCAACTCGGTGACCGAAATATGCGACAGAACCGGTTTGCCTTACCACCACGTCAATTGCCTTGACCTGAGCGCGTGCTCGCATTTGCGGATGGGTGGTGGAATCCTTATAGTTGTGAATTGGCGCACGCTTTCGACTGCGGGCGTGTAGAATCGTAGAGAAGGATACAGATGCCGGACGTCAACTCGGATGCGGCGATACCTCGAATTGCACTCGTTTCAACCCACGGCTACGTAGCAGCCAACCCACCACTCGGCGCGGCCGACACCGGCGGACAGGTGGTCTACGTCCTGGAACTTGCCAAAAAGCTGGCCCAGTTGGGTTATGCCGTCGATATCTGGACGCGGCGATTTGAAGACCAGCCTCCTGCCGATGAGGTGGCAGACGGGGTTCGTGTCCTGCGTGTCGCCTGTGGCGGACCCGATTTTATTCCGAAGGAATACCTCCACCGCCACCTTCTCGAGTGGTGTGAGAACGCGCTGCGCCTGATTCGACGGGAAAACCTCTCCTACGACTTTATCAACAGTCACTACTGGGATGCTGGCGTGGCGGGGCAGCGACTGTCGGAAGCGCTCAATATCCCGCACATCCATACGCCGCATTCGCTCGGCATATGGAAGCAGCGCCAGATGAAGACGGACTATCCTGATAAAGCCGATACATTCGAGGCCGAGTTCAATTTCACCGAGCGCATCAAGCACGAGACGATCATCTATCGAAGCTGCGCCATGGTGATTGCAACAACGCCGCCGCAGGTGGACATGCTGGTCGAGGACTACAGTCTCGAGCGCGACCGCGTGCACATGATCCCGCCCGGTTACGACGACAACCGGTTCTTCCCCGTCAGCGAGGCGTCTCGCCGGTTGATCCGCCATCGGCTCGGCTTCGAAGGGCGAACGATCCTGGCGCTCGGCCGGCTCGCCACCAACAAGGGCTACGACCTGCTGATCGATGCATTTTCCGTGGTGGCGCCGCGAGTGCCGGATGCGGTCCTGAGACTTGCTGTCGGCGGCGAGAACATGGACGAGCAGGAGCAGAAGATCCTGAACCAGCTCAAGGAACAGGTTGAACAGCTCGGCTTGCAGGATCGTGTCGTCTTCTCAGGCTATGTCGCCGACGAGGATCTGGCCGACACCTATCGGGCGGCGGACATGTTCGTCCTGTCGAGCCGCTACGAGCCGTTCGGCATGACCGCGATCGAGGCAATGGCCTGCGGGACGCCGACCGTGGTTACGATCCATGGCGGCCTCTATCGCGGGATCAGCTATGGCCGGCACGCGCTGTTCGGTGATCCGTTCGACAAGGAAGATCTTGGCATCACGATCGTCAAGCCTATGAAGCACCAGCGCCTCTACGGGCGACTGGGTCGCATGGGTGCGCACAAGGCGCGCAGCCTGTTCACCTGGACAGGCATCGCGCAGCAGCTTGTCAGCCTTGTCGAAGGACGTCCGGTGCTGAAGGCGGTCGACGACCATGACTGGGACGAGCCGTGGAACGACGGCGATTGAAACCAATCGCGCTTTTATCGAGCGATCTCGACGGGACCCTGGCAGGCGATCCGCCGGCGACGTCACGCTTTCGTTCCAAATGGGAAGCACTCGACCCCGAGCACCGCCCGGTTCTCGTCTACAACAGCGGTCGTCTGGCCGACGACATTTTGAACTTCGTCGACGAAGTCGGCCTGCCGGCGCCGGACTACGTGATCGGCGGTGTCGGTACGATGCTCGCCGGCCCGCGGCACACCTCTCGTCTCGGGCACTTTACCGAGAGGTTTTCGGAAGGCTGGTCGCTTGAAAAGGTCGATGCGGTGCTCGGATCGCTGGAAGACACCGTCCGCCAACCCGACGGCTATCAACACGCCTTCAAATCGAGTTGGTACCTGCACGATGCAAGTCCGGAAGCCCTTGCCAGCATCGAGCGCGCTCTGGCCGAGGCCGGCCTGTCGGTGACGATGATTTATTCGAGTGGGCGCGATCTCGACATCCTGCCGCGTTCAGCAGACAAGGGGCAGGCGCTGGCCTGGCTCTGCAATGAACTCGGCCTCGGCGTGGATGAGGTGGTGGTCGCCGGCGATACCAACAACGATCGCAGTATGTTCGACCTGCCGGGTGCGCGTGGGATTGTCGTTGCCAATGCCCTTCCCGAACTGCTTGACATGGCGCGGGACAACCCGCTGATTTACAGCGCGAAGAAACAGTTCGCCCTTGGCGTCATCGAAGGCCTCGCTCATTGGTCGGTGTTTGCGGACGCCCGATCCTGAGCCGGAAATATTGATCTCCTTGTCACGGTTTGAGCGCCCATACCGTCGCGTGTAGAACAGCACCCGCTTCGGCGATGAGACGTGCCGATTGTACCGGCTCAAAACCGCTGATCCGCTTCGTGCCAGCCCAACGACCGCGATCCGCGAAAATCTCGATGGATCCATAGTCAAGGAATATCCGCAGCCGTTTTGGACGGGCTCCCTTGGCGATATAGTGAGGAGATACCGCCGCGCCGCCGTCTTCATGACGAATGGCAAGTCCCTCGTCGTCGACGACGACCTCGAGGCGGACAGTTGGATGTTGCAGGTTCAGGCGGAAATGGGCACCCGGCTTTTCCAACTCGAACAGGATTTCGACGGCGCCGTTGATAAAGCTTACCTGCTCTCCGGCTGCGAGGCGTGTCCGGTCCAGAATATGGCTCCGCAGGCTCTCGGCTGCTCCGATGGGCGGGGTATGCAACTCGCCTGCAGACAGATGGATGTTGCGAGGCAACGTCATGGCTGTGGGGAAATCGATCGCCGGTCCGGTATCGGCCCAGTTGGCAAGCCATCCTATACCGACGATGGCATCACCGTCGACGAAGGCCTGGAAGGCGTAGTTATCTGTCCCGAAGTCCAGTTCCTGTTCGAATTCCTTGGCAAAGGTTTGACCATCGAACCAGCCAACAATGGCCATTGTCAGGTTCTTGCGCCGGGTGGACCGGTCCTCACTGTTCATCAGCCCGAGAATTAGAACCCAGCGCGTCGCGGGATCGGTCGCCGGCCCGTCGAGCGGCAGCAGACAGGGACATTCGATCGCTGTCGTCCGATAGTGTTTTTCGACCAGAAGCTTGCCGATATATGTCCAGCCGGTGGCGGCCGTATGGTCATGCGTTTCATAGAGCAGGACAACGCCGCCCTCATCGCTCTGGCTGCCCAGCAGCATTTTCCAACGGCCATCCGGTCCCTTGAAGACGTATGGGTCGCGAAAATCGGTGGTCAATCCCTCGTCAAGCGGGCGGTAGGGCAGGATGACGTCGGCATTTCCCGCCGTGATGAGGTCGCTGGAAGTGGCAGTGAGTTGAATCTGCTGTTCCGGGATACGGTCCTGTACCTGCTCGGTAAAAAAGACGCGAATGCCCGGGCCATCGGCAAGCGGGATGGCTGAGCCGGAATACGCACCGCCCCGTTTGTCGGGCCTTGCGGTAATATCTTCCGACGGGAACAGGAAGATGGGCATGTGACGCCACCGCAAATAGTCGGAAGATACGGCGTGGCCCCAATGCATCGTATTCCACCGAAGTCCATGGGAATAATGCTGGTAAAAGAGATGTGGGCGACCTCCAAAGCGACCGAATCCGTTTGGATCGTTCATCCAGCCGAACGGCGGGCGAAAATGATAGCTGTCAGGGATGTTCGGTGGCGCATTTCCGGGATTGGTGTGGAGAACTGTAATGCCTGTCTCCAGCACGTCGGCCAATGCGAACCAGTAGGCAACCGATACCGAGGTTTGATCGGTGTCGTAGTCGAGTTCGACACTGCCGCCGCCGAAGACGTGAAAAATTCTGAATTCATACTCTTCGGCGTTCGTAACGCTCACTTCGCCGAACTTGCCACGCACATTGGAAAAAGACAGCGATCCCGGAACGTCCGGCTTGGTCGCTTTAAGCCAGATATGAAACGTGGCGTTGACTGGCAGGTCGGCATGCAGGCTTCGAATGGTGTCCCCTCCGGCAATCCTTACCTTGACCTGGCTGTCACTCATGAAGATGGCTCCGTTCCGTGCGGCGTTCCCGGACAGATAGAGTATCAAACCCGGTTTTCGACCTGGAAATGCGTTGCAGAAGATTAAAGCTGGATCTTCACTTTAGCAAAGCCGTCCCCGGAATCGGCCAAGATCTTCTCGCTGTGGGGTGTCTGCAATTGCTGGCGCGGCCAATAAATTAACCAGCGCTGTTGCCCGTGGCCGACATTGTCAGGCGTCGCATACCTAACCTTCTATGGTTGGCGTATCGCAAACTGTGTCTCAATTTGCGCTGGCTGGCGTCCGGTCACCCACCAGATCACCGACACCACGATGATGGAGACGTAGCCGTCAACGGCATAGTGCCATCCGGTATATACCGAACCGTACATTATCAACGCTGCGAAGGCCCAACCGAGAACACCGAGCCAGCGATTTAGCGAAGAAAGCAGATACGCATTCAGTGTGGCAAAGGCGACGTGCATGCTTGGCATGGCCGAGATGCCGCCGCCAAGGTCTGGCCGGCCGCTCTGGTAAGCCGTCAGAAGATATGCAGCGGGCTCGCGCACCATGTGGCTATAGTCGAGACCGTCCAGGGCGGCGTTGAGTCCGCTGAAGCGGTCCTCGCCAACAAACTGGTGGTAATAGATCGGCCCGACCGACGCCAGCGCCGAGGCCAAGATGGTGCCGAGGATGGACAACGTCAGCGCTGCTGCCCAGAGGTAGCGGATGCGGCCAATCTTGTCCGACCAGAGAGACACGAAAAGCATGGTGCCGAACCATTGGAAAAACCAAATCACCTCATAGCTGTTGAAGACGACGATCGACCACGTATTGCTGTCGAGCCTGTGCGTGAGTTCCCATGGCGCAGTCCGGTGCAGCCATTCATCCAGATCGGCTAACCAGTTGTCCGCATAGAATGGAACGACGGACGGGATGGCCATCTTGTAGGTAGAGTACGCGGTCAAGCTGGCGAAGAAGAACAGCAGCACCAGCAAACAGCCACGCCAGCGCGCTCGAACCAAATCTATGGCGTAGCGAGTTGGCTCTCCTCGGCCGTAAATAAGCGCGGCAGAACAGACACCGCCCATAAACAAGATCGGAATACCCACGGTGAACTTCTGGGCATAAACCAGGATTAGGTGAAAGAAAGACTGCGGACTTAGTGCAGACGCGCCTGCCACGTAAGTTCCCATAAACAAGGCAACGCGCAACGACCATCTTGTCGATGGACTGTAGTCCCTTACCCCTATAGTTAATGACATACTAATTTACCAAGATGCAAATACGCCATCGGTGGCATTATCAATGTGATAGCGAAGCAAGCTTACCATGCAGTTACTTCGCGCGCCCCGCCCGTCCGGACCCACTGCCGGGTGGATCGGACCGTCGGTTCTGCGTAATGACTGAAAGCTGAATTTAGGAGGATCTCATGGCCATCGGTCCTGACACCAAAGGTGTCTACACCATTGCCCCGACACCGTTCGAGGTCGATGGCAAGATCGACTTGGAATCACTTGATTCGATGGTCGATTTCTACGAGCGCTGCGGCGTCGATGGGATGACAATCCTCGGCATCATGGGTGAGGCCCCGAAGCTCGACGCCGCCGAATCGCTCGAGATCGTCAAACGTATCGTGGCGCGCACCAGGCTGCCGGTCATCGTCGGCGTCTCTGCCCCTGGCTTCGCCGCCATGCGCAGCCTTGCGCGCGCCTCGATGGAGGTTGGCGCGCAGGGCGTGATGATCGCGCCGCCGCCGGCGCTGCGCACCGACGACCAGATCGTCACCTATTTCCGCAACGCATCCGAAGCGATCGGCGAGGATGTTCCTTTCGTCCTTCAGGATTATCCGCTGACCCTCTCGGTCGTCATGACGCCGGCCGTCATCCGGCGCATCGTCACCGACAACCCGGCCTGCTTCATGCTCAAGCACGAGGACTGGCCGGGCCTGGAGAAGATCAGCGCGCTGCGCGGCTTCCAGAAGGACGGCTCGCTGCGGCCGCTGTCCATCCTCACCGGTAATGGCGGCCTCTTCCTCGACTTCGAGATGGAGCGCGGCGCCGACGGCGCGATGACCGGCTATGCCTTCCCCGATATGCTGGTCGACGTGGTGAAACTGTCTACCGCCGGCGAGCGCGACAAGGCGCACGATCTTTTCGACGCCCACCTGCCCTATCTGCGCTATGAGCAGCAACCAGGAGTAGGACTTGCGGTACGCAAATATGTGATGATGAAGCGCGGTGCCATCGCGTCCGACGCCCAGCGCAAACCGGGCGGTGCGTTGTCGGTGGCGGCCAGACAAGAGATCGACTATTTGCTTTCGCGGCTGGAAAACCGTGTCCGCAAACAAGCCTCAGGATAACGCAACCAGCGGGCTATTTGCCGCGCAATCACATCAATAGAGAGCCGCGCGAGCGCTTGCGTGAAAAGCGCGTTTTTGCCGAGGGTTCCCAATGGTCCGCTTCGCGGCACGGTTCGGCCTTTGAAGCAGCTGGCATGTGATTACCGGTCAAACCACGCGGTTGGGGCGCGGCATCCCGCGCCCAAACCATCCGCGGATTCGCGCAGTGTTTCAGTTGCATAAACAGTCTTGGGAAGAACTGCAGGGAAACAGAAAATCGCACAATAAAAATAACAGCTTATTGGATAAAGCTGGTGCGGTCGAGAAGACTCGAACTTCCACGGGTTGCCCCACAGCGACCTCAACGCTGCGCGTCTACCAATTCCGCCACGACCGCACGTGGTAGGAGCCGGAACGAACCGGCTCGCGGCGTGTAGCAAATCGTTTCCGGTGAAACAAGGGCGCGTCGCGCAATAATTGCCCGGCATTCGCCATAACCCTGCAAAGGTTGGAACGCGCTCGCAACTGGACGTTTCAGCCGATTGCCGCCATATGTGAGGCGACACGAGACACGCCATGACAGAACGCAGCCAGATCGCCACGTCGTTCCTGCCCCTGCCCGGTTCGGCGCCGGTCGAATGGCGGATCGAACCCGGCCTCACCGCCTATCCGGATGCGCTTGCCGTGATGGAGGCGCGTGCCGAAGCGATCCGAAGCGGCGCCGCCGGCGAGATGGTCTGGCTGGTCGAGCACCCGCCGCTCTACACCGCCGGCACCAGCGCCCGCATCGAGGACCTGATCGAGCCGGACCGTTTCCCGGTGTTCGCGGCCGGGCGCGGCGGCGAATACACCTATCATGGGCCAGGCCAGCGCGTCGCTTATGTGATGCTCGACCTGAAGCGGCGGCGCGAGGATGTCCGCGCCTTCGTCGCGGCGCTCGAACAATGGATCATCGGCACGCTCGCCGCCTTCAACGTGCGCGGCGAACGGCGCGAGGACCGCGTCGGCGTCTGGGTGGTTCGGCCGGATCGCCCCGCCCTGCCCGACGGATCGCCGGCCGAGGACAAGATCGCCGCTATCGGCATCAGGCTAAGGCGTTGGGTGAGCTTTCACGGCATCGCCATCAATGTCGAGCCGGATCTCAGCCACTTCAGCGGCATCGTGCCGTGCGGTGTACATGATCACGGCGTCACCAGCCTCGTCGACCTCGGCCTTCCCCTGGGGATGGCCGACCTCGATCTCGCGCTGAAATCCGCCTTCGAAGACATCTTCGGACCCGCGGCGCCTCTGCTTGTCGAAACGGCTCGCAGGGCTGGCTGACAAGCGGCGCCGAACCACCGAGCTCCGAGGCTGCCCCTCCACCCTTGAAGAGTGAGGCGCGCTGCCTCACATCGCGCCGATCCAGATCGCCATGGAAATGAGAAACGTGCTCATGCACACCAGTGACACGACATCCTGAACAAGACCGGTCATAACGCTCTCCTGTTGTCAGTATGTTCGTATTTTGTTCTAATTTTGTTCGAATGTCAACGACCACAATGCGAGCATGCCGCGGAATTTCGGACGCTCAGTTCGGCAGGGTTAAGGAAAGGTTGAGAGGCGGATTTCTGCCGTTTCCGCGCTGGGCTGCGTGGGGAAAATGCGGCCAGACGGCACGCTCAGCCCGTTAGGTGTCGAGATTCATGTCAGGCCGCGCCGGAGTCGAAGACGGGCGAAGCCACCAGATTGGGCGGGTTCCGAGAACCGGAATGGAGCGTATCGTGGGTACGCGAATGCCGGAACAGATATCAGCCGTTCGCAGGCGGGCGTCGCCTGAATATCGGTACACCTAAAGCGGAACAACCTTGCCGTCGGCGAGCGTGACGCGACGGTCCATGCGCGAGGCAAGCTCGTGATTGTGGGTGGCGATCAGCGCCGCCAGGCCCGATTGCCGGACCAACGCTCCCAGTGCCTCGAACACATAGGAGGCGGTGACCGGATCGAGGTTGCCGGTCGGCTCGTCTGCCAGCAGCACCAGCGGTGCATTGGCGACGGCGCGCGCGATGGCGACGCGCTGCTGCTCGCCGCCGGACAATTCGGACGGCCGGTGCTGCGCGCGCTTGCCGATCTGCATGTAGTCGAGCAGTTGCGCCGAACGCTCGGCAGCCTCCTTGCGCGTCAGCCCTTTTATCAGTTGCGGCATCATGATGTTTTCCAGCGCCGTGAACTCCGGCAGCAGGTGATGGAACTGATAGACGAAGCCGACATCGTTGCGGCGGATCGCCGTGCGCTCGTCGTCGGAAAGCCGTCCGCAGGCGCGGCCTGCCAGAATCACGTCGCCGGCGTCTGGCCGCTCCAGCAGTCCGGCGGTGTGCAACAGCGTCGATTTGCCGGTGCCCGAAGGCGCCACCAGCGCCACGATCTCGCCGCGCTTCAGCGAAAAATCGGCGCCGTTGAGGATGGTCAGCTTGCGCGGCCCCTGCACATAGTGCCGCTCGACGCTCTTCAGCTCGATAATGGCCTCGGCTATCATTCGTACCTCAGCGCTTCGACCGGATCGAGCCTGGCCGCGCGCCATGCCGGAAACAGCGTCGCCAGGAACGACAGCACCAGCGCCATCAGCACCACCGAGATCGTCTCGCTGGCGTCCATGCGGGCAGGCAACTGGCTCAGGAAGTAGAGCTCGGGATTGAACAGCCTCTCGCCGGCCAGCCAGGAGAAGAATTGGCGGATGCGCTCGACGTTCAGGCAGATGACGACGCCGAGCAGGACGCCGGCGAGGGTGCCCACCACGCCGATCGCCGCCCCCGTCATCAGGAAGATGCGCAGGATCGCGCCGCGCGTGGCGCCCATGGTGCGCAGGATGGCGATGTCGTGGCCCTTGTCCTTCACCAGCATGATAAGGCCCGAAATGATGTTGAGCGCCGCCACCAGCACGATCAGCGTCAGGATCATGAACATGACGTTGCGCTCCACTTGCAGCGCATCGAAGAATGTCCTGTTGCGTTCTCGCCAGTCGACCATGGTGATCGGCCGCTGCGACGCCTCCTCGACCTTCGGTTTCAGCGCATCGACATTGTCGGGATTGTCGACATAGATCTCGATCGCCTGGGCTCGGCCATCCATGTTGAAATAGAGCTGTGCTTCCGAAAACGGCATGTAGACGATGGAGCTGTCATATTCCGACATGCCGACTTCGAAGATCGCCGTGACCGGATAGCCCTTCATGCGCGGTGTCGTGCCGAGCGGCGTGACATCGCCGTCGGGCGCGATCAGCGTGATGGTGTCGCCGAGCACAAGACCGAGATTGTCGGCCATGCGGCTGCCGATGGCGACGCCCTCGCTTGTGTCGAAGCCTGTGATCGAGCCCTGCTTGATATTGCTGGCGACGATTGAAATCTTGCCCAGATCTTCGCCGCGTATGCCGCGAACCAGCGCCCCCGACCCGCCGCCGATATTGCCTTGCGCCAGCACCTGCCCGTCGATTAGCGGAATGGCGTACTGGACGCCGGGCACGCCGTTGATGCGGCCGGCGACCTGCGCATAGTCCTCCAGCGGCATGTCGAGCGGCTGCACGATCAGATGGCCATTGACGCCGAGTATGCGCGTCAGGAGCTCGGCGCGAAACCCGTTCATGACAGCCATCACGACAATCAGCGTGGCGACGCCCAGCATGATGCCGAGGAAGGAGATCGAGGCGATGACGGAGATCACCGTCTCCTTGCGGCGCGAGCGCAGATAGCGCCACGCCACCATGCGTTCGAAGACGGAAAAAGCTCCGGCGGTCGGGGTTTTCGCTGCTGCCGCTTCACTCATGCGGCAAAACCGAAGCGCTTCTTCGCGTCTGCGATCGGCAGCGTCTCACGCTCGCCAGTCCTGCGGTTCTTGATCTCGATCTCGCCGGCGGCCACGCCGCGCGGCCCGACGATCACCTGCCACGGCAAGCCGATCAGGTCGGCGGTGGCGAACTTGCCGCCCGGCCGCTGATCGGTGTCGTCGTAGAACACGTCCTTGCCGACGGCGACAAACGCCGCATAGAGCTCGTCGCAGGCGCGGTCGCAGTCGGCGTCGCCGGCTTTCATATTGATCAGGCCGATGTCGAAAGGCGCCACCGCCTCCGGCCAGATGATGCCGTTGTCGTCGTGGCTGGCCTCGATGATCGCCGCGACCAGCCGCGTCGGGCCGATGCCGTAGGAACCCCCCGAGACAAAATGATCCTTGCCGTCGGGCCCGGTCACCTTGGCGCCCATCGGCTTTGAATATTTGTCGCCGAAATGGAAGATGTGGCCGACCTCGATGCCGCGCGCCGAGACCCGGTCGCTCGTCGCAACCTTCTCCCACGCCGCCTCGTCGTGCATCTCGTCGGTCGCGGCATAGGGCGTCGTCCATGTCTTGACGATGTCGCCGATCGCGTCATCGTTGGAGAAGTCCGTGTCCGCGCCCGGCACAGCAAGAGCGAGATAATCGCGATGGCAATAGACCTGGCTCTCGCCGGTGTCGGCCAGGATGATGAATTCGTGGCTGAGGTCGCCGCCGATCGGCCCGGTGTCGGCACGCATCGGGATTGCCTGCAGCCCCATGCGCGTGAATGTCCTGAGATAGGACACGAACATCCTGTTATAGGCCGCCTTGGCGCCTTCGAAATCGAGATCGAAGGAATAGGCGTCCTTCATCAGGAACTCTCTGCTGCGCATGACGCCGAAGCGCGGCCGCACCTCGTCGCGGAATTTCCACTGGATGTGATAGAGATTGAGCGGCAGATCCTTATAGGACTTCACATAGGCGCGGAAAATCTCGGTGACCACCTCCTCGTTGGTCGGCCCGTAGAGCATGTCCCGGTCCTGCCGGTCCTTGATGCGCAGCATCTCCTTGCCATAGTCGTCATAGCGGCCGCTTTCGCGCCACAGCTCGGCCGACTGGATGGTCGGCATCAGGATCTCGAGCGCGCCGGCCCGGTCCTGCTCCTCGCGAATGATCCGGCAGACCTTGTCCAGCACCCTTTTGCCGAGCGGCAGCCAGGAAAAACTGCCTTGCCCCTGCTGGCGGATCATACCGGCGCGTAGCATCAGCCGGTGCGAGACGATTTCGGCCTCGCGCGGATTTTCTTTGAGGATAGGCAGGAAATAGCGCGACAAACGCATGGACTGATCCGTGAGAGAGAGGATTGCCGCACCGGAATCGGCGCAGCGCAGGCTTGCTTGCCCCGGCTTCATAGCCATTTCATGACGGAATGGAAACCCGCCCCAGGGCGCCCATTGCGGCGTCGCAAAGGCGCCGCTGTGCCTCATCCGCCTTGCTGGTCGTTTCGCAAGCAACGCCTGCCACACTATTGTGCACTGCAGCACGAGATTGCTTATTTCCAGGCAAAATTCTGCGTGACATTTTCACCCGCCTTGGTCTAATGTGCCCCGATAACCGAGAGGGCGGAAAGAAATCTGCCCTCCTACGCGGTCAAAGTCTTGGGAGGATGCGATCTAGGCGCGGTTACTCGCTGCCGCCGGACACCGGAAACAGATCGGACGCGTTTAAATTGCAAGGCCTCGTGCCTTGCATTTTTTTTGTGCAATCATTCGCTTAGCACGACGAATTGCCAAGCCACCTTACCCAACGTCAGCAGAGCGGGTTCGAAAACCTGCATCGGCCTCCGGCCCGGATTGGTGCTCACATGCAGGATGTGGACAGCCGTGCCCGGCGGTCTAATTTTCGGGGTTCTGGCTGAAATCCGGCACGATGTGCGGGATGTCGTCGACACCGAGGCCGAGCCCCCTCGTAATGCCATAGAAGATGCCAAGAAGAACCATCGTGGCGATCGTCGTCCGCAGCACGGCGCGCAGCATATGCGGTCCGCGCGGCGCGCTATGCACCGTGCCCAGCGTCACGTCCTCATCCTCGTCCTGCGTTCTCATGCTGAACGGCAGGACGGCGAACAGGACCACCCACCAGGTGATGAAGAACAGGGCGATAAACGAAACCCAGCTCATGCTTGCTCCAGTTCGACCAGCGTGCCGAAGAAATCCTTCGGGTGCAGGAACAGCACCGGCTTGCCATGCGCGCCGGTCTTCGGGTTGCCGTCGCCCAGGACACGGGCGCCGCTGGCCTTGAGGTGATCACGCGCGGCAAGAATGTCGTCGACCTCATAGCAGACATGATGCATGCCGCCCGAGGGGTTCTTCTCGAGGAATGCCGCGATCGGCGAACCCTCGCCGAGCGGCTCCAGCAATTCGATCTTGGTGTTGCCGACATCGACGAACACCACCGTCACGCCATGCTCCGGCAGCGCCTGCGGCGCGGTCACCCGAGCGCCGAGCGTGTCGCGATAGGCTGCTGTCGCCGCGGCCAGATCCGGCACGGCAAGCGCGACATGATTCAGGCGTCCGAGCATAGGTTTTCCTCAGGGCAGTAAGGCAGTAGGGCAGTATGGGAGTAGGGAAAACTACTTTCTCCCCCTACTGCCGTACTGCCCTACTCCCCTATTCCCTTACCTTGTGACGAACACTGTCACCAGCGGCTTCTTGCCCCAGGCTTCATTGGCGGCGCCGCGGACGGCGCGGCGCACTGCCTCCTGCACGAGGTCGAGATCTCTTCGGCGCTGACGGGGGATGGAGTCCACGGCGCCGATTGCCGCATCGATCATCAGGTCTTCCAGGCTCTCGCCGCGGGCATCGGCCTCGGCGACGCCGATTGCGACCAGATCGGGATCGCCGGCGAGCTCATACTTGTCGTCGAGCACGACGTTGACCGCGACATGGCCGGCGAAAGACAGCTTGCCCCGGTCGCGAATGCCCATTGCCTGGTCGGTGCCGATCAGCCTGCCGTCCTTGTAGATGCGGCCGAACGGCACTTGGTCGATGATCGTCGCCGCACCGGGATAGAGCCGCAGCATGTCGCCGTCACGGACCTGCGCCACCTGGCCGATCCCTGAGACCGACATCAGGGATCCCTGCGCCACCAGATGCGCCGCCTCGCCATGCACCGGCACGCCGATCTGCGGGCGCACCCATTGGTACATCTTGCGCAATTCGCTGCGGCGCGGATGGCCGGAGACATGCACCAGCGCATCGCCGTCCTCGATGATCTTGATGCCGAGATCGATCAGGCGGTTTTTGATCTCGAGGATACCCTTCTCGTTGCCGGGAATGGTGCGCGAGGAAAACACCACCGTGTCGCCTGCTGTCAGCGACACCGATTTCATCTCCTCGCGCGACAGTTTTGCCAATGCCGCAAGCGGCTCGCCCTGGCTGCCGGTGCAGATGATGACGAGGTTTTCGCGCGGGATGAAGCCAAAATCCTCCTCGGCGATGAATTCGGGCAGCCCATCCATGTAGCCGAGTTCGCCGGCAACATCGATGACGCGCTTCAGAGAGCGGCCGAGCACCAGGCACTGGCGGCCGGCATCGCGTGCCGCTTTGGCAATGGAAACGATGCGCCCGACATTGGAGGAAAAAGTGGTGACCGCGACGCGGCCCTTGGCGCTCTGGATGACGCCCTTGAGGCCCTCCCCCACCGCCACTTCCGACGGCGACTCCCCTTCCCGCAGCGCATTGGTGGAATCGCAGATCAGCGCCAGCACGCCGTTGTCGCCATAGGCGCGGAAGCGGGCCTCGTCGGTCATCGGCCCGATCGTCGGCGCCGGATCGATCTTCCAGTCTCCGGTGTGGATGACGGTGCCGGCCGGCGAGGTGATCGCCAGCGACATCGGCTCGGGAATCGAATGCGCGACCGGGATGGCCTCGATCTCGAACGGGCCGACGCTGAACTTTTCGCCGGCGCGGTAGATCGTCACCGGGATCTTCGGTGCGCCCTGCTCGCCCTGCCGCTTGGCTTCCAGCAATCCGGCGCCGAACGGCGTCATCCAGACCGGCGCCTTGAGCTTCGGCCATGTGTCGAGCAGCGCGCCGTAATGGTCCTCATGCGCGTGTGTGATGATGATGCCGCGTAGATTGGCGACGTTCTCCTCGATGAAGCGCGTGTCGGGCAGCACCAGGTCGACGCCGGGTAGGCTGGCATCGGGAAAGGTGACGCCGACATCGACGACGATCCATTCGCGCGCATTGGCCGGGCCGTAGCCATAGAGAGCGAAGTTCATGCCGATCTCGCCGACACCGCCGAGCGGCACGAAGACGAGTTCGGCGTTTTCCGCTGTCGCCATGATCTTTCCTTTCCTGGCCGGTCAAGCCAGGCCCTTCAAAACTGGGGCCCGTCAAAACCGGTCCGTCAAATCTGGGCCCGTCAAATCTGGGCCCGTCAAACCTGGGCCGACGCGACCGCACCGAAATGCACATCGCCGGCGGCGATCGTCAGAACAGAACCCTCATCGTCGCGGATCACGAAACGGCAGTCCTCGTCAATGGTCTCGAACGTGCCGCGCACCACATTACCGTCAATTCTGACAGCAACCTGCCCGCCAAGCCCTGCCGCGCGCGTCAGCCAGCGCCGCCTGACGGCGGAAAGTCCGCGGCCATCATTCCACAGCCGCGCATTCTCGCTCCAGGCATCCGACAGCGCCAGAAACACCGTCTCGGCATCGCAAGCGGCGCCCAGCGCGCTAAGCGATGTCGCGGGATAAGGCAAATCCTCAGGGTATGCCACAACATTGACACCGATGCCGACTGCAACAGCGGATCGATCGCCTTCGAGGGTCGCCGATTCCAGCAGGATGCCGGCAAGCTTGGCGCCAGAGGCAAGCACATCGTTCGGCCATTTCAGCTCGAAACGGTTTTTTCCATCGCTGCCGCCGTCGAGGCCGATTGCGATCCTGCCCTTCGGCACGATGGCGTCGAGCGCGTCGGCCAGCGCCAGGCCGGCGACGAAGCCGAGCGTCGCGGCCAAGCGAAGTTCGGTATTGGTGACCACCAGCAGCGTCGCCGCCAGATTGCCCTCGGGCGTTGCCCAGACCCGGCCGCGCCGGCCACGCCCGCTTTCCTGTTTTTTTGAAACGACC
Source organism: Mesorhizobium sp. WSM4813 (assembly GCF_055811555.1). Taxonomy (NCBI): domain Bacteria; kingdom Pseudomonadati; phylum Pseudomonadota; class Alphaproteobacteria; order Hyphomicrobiales; family Phyllobacteriaceae; genus Mesorhizobium; species Mesorhizobium sp. WSM4813. Next base: position 103,354 of record NZ_JBVVQU010000003.1, on the reverse strand, counting down.
CAGAGCTTGCCCGGATCCCCCGCCCGCGCATGGCCCAGCGCCAGCGCATTGGTGGAACCGACCGTGTCATGTGCCTCGAGTCGGAACCCTTCCGACGCCGCTGTTGGAGCCAGCCGAAATGCCATCCCGTCAGAAAAATGTCTTGGCGGCGGCTTCGGCATAGGTGCCGATCGGCCCGCCGATCAGCACGTAGAACAGCACGAAGGCGCCGCAGGCGCCGAGCACGACGCGAAGCTCGGTCGCCATCGGCACAAAGCCGCCGACAGGTTCGTCGAACCACATGATCTTGATGATTCGCAGATAATAATAAGCGCCCACCACGGAGGCCAGCACGCCGATGATCGCCAATGCGTAGAGGTTGGCGTTGATGGCGGCGAGGAACACGTACCACTTCCCCCAGAAGCCGGCGAGCGGCGGGATGCCGGCCAGCGAGAACATCAGGATCGTCAGGATCGTCGCCATGATCGGATTGGTCGACGAAAGGCCGGCGAGATCGCTGATCTGTTCGACATTGCCCTCCTTGCGCCGCATGGCGAGGATGAAGGCGAAGGTGCCGAGCGTCATCACCAGATAGATCAGCATGTAGATGGCAACACCGCGCACGCCGGCCTGGCTGTTGGCAGCGAGGCCGACCAGCGCGTAGCCCATATGGCCGATGGAGGAATAGGCCATCAGCCGCTTGATGTTGGTTTGGCCGATGGCCGCGAAGGCGCCGAGCAGCATCGAGGCGATCGAGATGAAGACGATGATCTGCTGCCAGTCGGCGGCGATCGGCTTGAACGCGCCCATGGTGACGCGCACGATCAGCGCCATCGCCGCCATCTTCGGCGCCGCCGCGAGGAAGGCCGTCACCGGCGTCGGCGCGCCTTCATAGACGTCGGGCGTCCACATGTGGAACGGCACCGCCGATATCTTGAAGGCGAGGCCGGCCAGCACGAAGACCAGGCCGAAGACGAGCCCAAGCTGCCGTTCGCCGCCGCCCAGCGCCGTGGCGATTTCCTGGAACCCAGTGTTGCCGGTGTAGCCGTAGACGAGGCTGATGCCGTAAAGCAGCATGCCCGAGGACAGCGCGCCGAGGACGAAATATTTCAGCCCCGCCTCGGTCGAGCGCAGATTGTCCCGGTTGATCGCCGCCAGCACGTAGATTGCAAGCGATTGCAATTCGAGGCCGAGATAAAGCCCGATCATGCCGTTGGCTGAGATCATCAGCATCATGCCGAGCGTGCACAGCAGGATCAGCACCGGATATTCGAACTTGTCGAAATGCTCCGCCTTGGCGAAGCGCATCGACATGACCAGCGTCACCGCCGACCCGATCAGCGCCAGCACCTTCATGAAGCGGGCGAAGGGATCCTGGACGAAGGCTTCGCCGTAAGCGTTGCCCTGCCCGGTGGAAAAGATCGTCCAGACGCCGGCAACCACTAGGACCGCGACGGCAAGGCCGCTCACCGTGGTGGTGGTGTTCGCGCGCGAATAGGCGCCGAGCATCAGCAGCGCCAGGGCGCCGACGGCGAGGATCAGCTCTGGCGTCGAGAGCGACAGGCTGGAGAGAAGGTCCGGCGTCATGGTTCGCAAACCTCTCAGTCAGTTCGCCGCCGCGGTCTGCGCGGTGTCGATAGATGTGGTGACATTGGTGACGAGCGCCTTGACCGATTCGGCCGTCGCGTCGAAGACCGGCGCCGGGTAGACGCCGAAGAAGATGACCAGCGCGGCCAGCGGATAGATGATCACCTTCTCGCGCGCCGACAGGTCGAGCAGGCCCTTGAGGCTGTCCTTGGTCAGCGCGCCGAAGATCACCCGGCGATAGAGCCAGAGCGCATAGGCCGCCGACAGGATGACGCCGGTGGCGGCGAAGAACGCCACCCAGGTATTGACCCGAAACACGCCGAGCATGGTCAGGAACTCGCCGACGAAGCCGCTGGTGCCGGGCAGGCCGACATTGGCCATGGTGAAGATCATGAACACGGTCGCGTATTTCGGCATGTTGTTGACCAGCCCGCCATAGGCGTCGATGTCGCGCGTGTGCATGCGGTCGTAGATGACGCCGACGCAGAGGAACAGCGCGCCTGACACGAGGCCGTGCGACAGCATCTGGAAGATCGCCCCCTGGACGCCTTCCTGGTTCATCGCGAAGATGCCCATGGTGACGAAGCCCATATGGGCGACCGACGAATAGGCGATCAGCTTCTTCATGTCCTCCTGCATCAGCGCCACCAGCGAGGTGTAGATGATGGCGACGACGGAGAGCGCGAAGACCAGCGGCGCGAACATCTCCGAGGCGATCGGAAACATCGGCAGCGAAAAACGCAGGAAGCCGTATCCGCCCATCTTGAGCAGGATGGCGGCCAGGATCACCGAACCGGCCGTCGGCGCCTCGACATGGGCGTCCGGCAGCCAGGTGTGCACCGGCCACATCGGCATCTTCACGGCGAAGGAGGCGAAAAAGGCGAGCCATAGCCAGGTCTGCATGGAGGCCGGGAAGTTGTGCGTCAGGAGCGTCGGGATGTCGGTGGTGCCGGACTGGAAGAACATCGCCATGATGGCAAGCAGCATCAGCACCGAGCCGGCCAGCGTGTAGAGGAAGAACTTGAACGAGGCATAGACGCGCCGCTTGCCGCCCCACACGCCGATGATGATGAACATCGGGATCAGGCCGGCTTCGAAGAAGACATAGAACAAAACGATGTCGAGCGCGCAGAACACGCCGATCATCAGCGTCTCCAGCAGCAGGAAGGCGATCATGTAGGCCTTGACGCGCTTCTCGATCGATTCCCACGAAGCCAGGATGCAGAGCGGCATCAGGAAGGTGGTCAGGATGACGAACAGCATGGAGATGCCGTCGACGCCCATATGGTAGGAGATGCCGGAATCCAGCCAGGCAAACTTCTCGACGAACTGGAAGCCAGGCTCCGAATTGTCGAAGCCGGTCCAGATGAACAGCGAGATGATGAAGGTGATGCTCGTCGTCCACAACGCGATGGCGCGGATGTTGCGGCGCGCATTTTCGCTGTCGTCATTGATCAGCAGAATGAACAGCACACCAACCAGCGGCAGGAAGGTGACCAGCGAGAGGATCGGCCAGGCGGTCATCAGAGCATCATCCAGGTGACGAATGCGGCAACGCCGATCAGCATGGCGAAGGCATAGTGATAGAGATAGCCGGTCTGCAGCTTGACGACCCGGTTGGTGACGTCGACGACGCGCGCCGAAACGCCGTCAGGACCAAGCCCGTCGATGACGGTGCCGTCGCCGGTCTTCCATAGGAAGTGCCCCAGGCGTTTTGCCGGCCGCACGAACAGGAAGTCGTAGAGCTCGTCGAAATACCACTTATTGAGCAGGAAGGCGTAAAGCCCGCGATGCTGCGCCGCCAAATTCTTCGGCATCTCCGGCGCGCGGATGTAGAATTGCCACGCAATCGCAAAACCGATCAGCATGGCGACGAACGGCGCCAGCTTCACCCACAACGGCACTTCGTGGATGTCGTGCAGGATGTGGTTTTCCGGCAGCGTGAACAGCGACGCCTTCCAGAACTCGGCATAGCCCTCGCCGATGAAGGCGCCATGGAAGATCACGCCGGCGAACAGCGCGCCCGCCGCCAGGATGTATAGCGGCACCAGCATGACTGGCGGCGATTCATGGACGTGGTGCATGACCTCGTGGCTCGCCCGCGGCTGGCCGTGGAAGGTCATGAATATCAGCCGCCAGGAATAGAAGCTGGTGAAGCAGGCGGCGACGACCAGCAGCACGAAGGCAAGGCCGGCGACCGGATTGTGCGCGGCAAAGGCGCTTTCGATGATCGCGTCCTTGGAGAAGAAGCCGGCGGTGCCGATCACCGTCACCGGAATGCCGACGCCGGTCAGCGCCAGCGTGCCGATCACCATCATCCAGTAGGTCTTCGGAATGAGCGTCCTGAGGCCGCCCATCCTGCGCATGTCCTGTTCATCCGAGACGGCGTGGATCACCGAGCCGGAGCCGAGGAACAGCAGCGCCTTGAAGAAGGCATGCGTGAACAGATGGAAGATCGCCGCGCCATAGGCGCCGACACCCAGCGCCACGAACATGTAGCCGAGCTGCGAGCAGGTCGAATAGGCGATGACGCGCTTGATATCGTTCTGGACGAGGCCGACGGTCGCCGCGAAGAAGGCGGTGAAGGCGCCGATGAAGGTGACCACGATCAGCGCCGAATGCGACAGTTCGAACAGCGGCGACAGCCGCGCCAGCATGAACACGCCGGCGGTCACCATGGTGGCGGCATGGATGAGCGCAGAGACCGGGGTCGGGCCTTCCATGGCGTCCGGCAGCCAGGTGTGCAGCGGCACCTGGGCCGACTTGCCCATGGCGCCCATGAACAACAGCAGGCAGACGACGGTCATCGCAGCCTGTTTGTCGAGGGCATAGCCGAGGAAGGTCAGCACGGCTGCGCCCTCGGGGGCGCCTTCGGCCGGAACGAACGTCGCTGCATTGGCGAATATGGTGCCGAGATTGACCGAGCCGAACAGCACGAACACGCCGAAGATGCCGAGCGCAAAGCCGAAATCGCCGACGCGATTGACGACGAAGGCTTTGATCGCGGCGGCATTGGCCGACGGCTTCTTGTACCAGAAGCCGATCAGCAGGTACGAGGCGAGGCCGACCCCTTCCCAGCCAAAGAACATCTGCACGAGATTGTCGGCCGTCACCAGCATCAGCATGGCGAAGGTGAACAGCGACAGATAGGCGAAGAAGCGCGGCCGGTTCGGGTCGTGATGCATGTAGCCGATCGAGTAGATGTGGACCAGCGCCGACACCGTGTTGACGACAACCAGCATCACCACCGTCAGCGTGTCGATGCGCAGCGCCCATGCGGCCTCCAACCCGCCCGACTGGATCCAGCGCAGCACCGGCACGGTGAACACCTCGCCCTCGCCGAAGCCGACGGCGAAGAAGGCGACCCACGACAGTACGGCTGATATCACCAGAAAGCCGGAGGTGATGTATTCGGAAGCCTTGGCGCCGAGCGACGTGCCGAACAGGCCGACGATCAGGAAGCCGAGCAGAGGAAGGAAGACGATGGCCTGATACATGGTGGTTTCCGTCAACCCTTCATCATGTTCACGTCTTCGACCGCGATCGAACCGCGGTTGCGGAAGAAGACGACGAGAATGGCGAGGCCGATGGCGGCTTCAGCCGCTGCGACCGTCAGCACGAACAGTGCGAACACCTGTCCGACGAGGTCGCCGAGCGCTGCCGAGAAGGCGACGAAATTGATGTTGACCGCGAGCAGGATCAGCTCGATCGACATCAGGATCACGATGATGTTCCTGCGGTTGAGGAAAATGCCGAACACGCCGAGCGTGAACAGGATCGCCGATACGGTCAGATAGTGTGCAATGCCGACGGTCATCTCAGATTCCTTCGCCCGTCTTGACCTTGCGGATTTCCATTCCAGTTGCCGGCGTGCGGCCGACCTGGGCTGCGATCGACTGCCGCTTGACGCCAGGCTTGTGGCGCAGCGTCAGCACGATGGCACCAATCATGGCGACCAGCAGCACAAGGCCTGCAATCTGGAAATAATAGAGGTAGTCCGTATAGAGGATGTCACCGAGCGCTGCCGTGTTCGAGCGCGCGGCAAGGTCCGGAATGGGCTTTGAAACCGTCGCGGCCAGTTGCGGCGCGAACGAATAGCCGCCGAGCACGACGATCAGCTCAGCCGCCAGGATCAGCCCGACCAGCGCGCCGATCGGCGCGTATTGCAGGGCACCTTCCTTCATTTCGGCGAAGTCGACGTCGAGCATCATGACCACGAACAGGAACAGCACCATGACCGCGCCGACATAGACGACGAGCAGGATCATCGCCAGGAACTCGGCGCCGGTCAGCATGAACAGGCCTGCAGCGTTGAAGAAGGTCAGGATCAGGAACAGCACCGAATGCACGGGATTGCGCGCCGAAATGACCATGAACGCCGACGCCACCGCGACAAAGGCGAAGAGGTAGAAAAAGGCCGCCTCTAGTCCATTCAGCATGGGTTCCCTCGGGTTCCTGTCCAAACAGGACGTTCGTCCTGTTTGTTGTGTGGCTTCGTTCCGCCTTCGGTTGCCGAAGCCGCGTGTTCCTTAGACGAGGCCCTTCGCCCCGTCCATGCGTCAAATGTCAGCGGTACGGCGCATCCAGCGAGATGTTGCGCGCCAGTTCGCGCTCCCAGCGGTCGCCATTGGCCAGCAGCTTGTCCTTGTCGTAATAGAGTTCCTCGCGCGTCTCCGTCGCGAATTCGAAATTCGGCCCCTCGACGATGGCGTCGACCGGGCAGGCCTCCTGGCAGAAGCCGCAATAGATGCACTTCACCATATCGATGTCATAGCGCACCGTGCGGCGCGTGCCGTCGTTGCGGCGGGGGCCGGCCTCGATGGTGATCGCCTGCGCCGGGCAGATCGCCTCGCACAATTTGCAGGCGATGCAGCGTTCCTCGCCGTTCGGATAGCGGCGCAGCGCATGCTCGCCGCGGAAGCGCGGACTGGTCGGCCCCTTTTCGTGCGGATAGTTGATCGTCTCCTTCGGCGCGAAGAACTGGCGCATCGACAGGAAGAAAGCGCTGACGAAGTCCTGCAGGAGCAGCGACTTTGCGGCTTGGGCTAGAGCGGACATCACGCAAACCCCGTGATCTTGAGGAACGCGGCGACAATCACCACCATCGCCAGCGAGATCGGCAGGAAGACCTTCCAGCCGAGCCGCATCAGCTGGTCGTAGCGGTAGCGCGGCACGAAAGCCTTCACCATGGAGATCATGAAGAATACCAGGCAGACCTTGAGCACGAACCAGATCAGACCCGGCACCCAGGTGAAGGGAGCGAAGTCGAAGGGCGGCAGCCACCCGCCGAGGAACAGGATGGTGGCCAGCGCGCACATCAGCACGATGGCGACATATTCGCCGAGGAAGAACAGCAGGAACGGCGTCGACGAATATTCGACCATATGGCCGGCAACGAGTTCCGATTCGGCTTCCACAAGGTCGAAAGGCGGGCGGTTCGTTTCGGCCAGCGCCGAGATGAAGAAGATGACGAACATCGGGAACAGCGACAGCCAATGCCAGTCGAGGAAGGTGTTGGGCAGGCCAACCCTTGTGCCCAGCCCGTCCTGCTGCGACAGCACGATGTCGGACAGGTTGAGCGAACCGACGCAAAGCAGCACGGTGACGATGACGAAGCCGATCGAGACTTCGTAGGACACCATCTGCGCCGCCGAGCGCAGCGCGCCGAGGAACGGGTATTTCGAGTTAGACGCCCAGCCGCCCATGATCACGCCATAGACCTCGAGCGAGGAGATGGCGAAGACATAGAGGATGCCGACATTGACGTTGGCGATCGCCCAGCCCTCATTGACCGGGATCACCGCCCAAGCCGAGATCGCCAAAACCGCCGAAACCAAAGGCGCCAGGAGAAAAACGCCCTTGTTGGCGCCGGACGGGATCACCGGTTCCTTGAACACGAACTTCAGAAGGTCGGCGAAAGCCTGCAGCGTGCCCCATGGGCCGACGACGTTCGGGCCACGGCGCAACTGCACCGCCGCCCAGATCTTGCGGTCCGCGTACAGGATGTAGGCGACGAAGATCAAAAGCACCACGATCAGCACGACCGACTTCAACAGGATGAGCAGCGTCGGCAGCACGTAGAAGGAGAAGAAGGTGTCCATGCTTATTCCGCCGCCTGCCTAAAACCGTTTTTCGCAAGCGCCGAGCACTCCGCCATCACGGCGGAAGCCCGCGCGATCGGGTTGGTCAGGTAGAAATCCTTGACCGGCGAGATGAAAGTGCCCTTGTTCAGCCGCCCGCCGAGCTTCGCCACCTTGGCGATATCGTCAGCGTTGCCGGCCGCGACCTGGTCGATGCGGGCGAGATGCGGGTATTCGCCATAGAGTTTTGCCCGAAGCTGCGGCAGTGAATCGAACAACAGCTTCTTGCCCAGAACATCCGACAGCGCCCGCAGGATCGCCCAGTCCTCGCGCGCATCGCCCGGTGCGAAGCCGGCACGGTTGGTCTGCTGCACGCGGCCCTCGGTGTTGACGTAGGTGCCCGACTTTTCGGTATAGGCGGCGCCCGGCAGGATGACGTCGGCGCGGTGCGCGCCGTGGTCGCCATGCGTGCCGATATAGACGACGAAGGCGCCGCCGGTCTTGGCCATGTCGATCTCATCGGCGCCGAGCAGGAACAGCACGTCCATATCGCCCAGCATGCCGGCGACGTTCTTGCCGCCCTCGCCCGGCACGAATCCGACATCGAGACCGCCGACACGCCCCGCCGCAGTGTGCAGCACGGCAAAGCCATTCCAGTCGGCCCTCGCGGCGTTGACGGCCAGGCTGAGCTTCGCCGCCTGGCCAAGCACGGCCGCGCCATCGGCCCGTGCCAGCGCGCCTTGACCGACGATAATAAGGGGATGCGTGGCCTTCTTCAGCACCTCGAAGAACTTGCCGTTGCCGTCGGCCAGATCCTTCAGCGATTCCGTTCCGGCGCCGAGCTGCTCATAGTCATAGCGCGTGTCGCCGACATCGCCGATGACGCCGACCGGCAGGTTGCCGACCCGCCAGCGCTTGCGGATGCGGGCGTTGAGCAAGGACGCCTCGAAGCGCGGATTGGCACCGATTATCAGCACCGCGTCGGCCTGCTCGATGCCCTCGATGGTCGGGTTGAAGATATAGCTTGCTCGGCCGAGCGACGGATCGAGCGCGGCACCATCCTGGCGGCAGTCGGTGTTCTTCGAGCCGAGCGAGGCCATCAGCAGCTTCAGCGCATAGATCTCCTCGACGGCGGCGAGATCACCTGCAATGGCGCCGATCTTGTCGGGTGCGGTGCTCGACACCGCTTCCTTGATCGCGGAGAAAGCCTCGGCCCAGCTTGCCGGGGTCAGCTTGCCGTTCTTGCGGACGTATGGCCGGTCGAGGCGCTGAGTGCGCAAGCCGTCCCAGATGAAGCGGGTCTTGTCGGAAATCCACTCCTCGTTCACCGCCTCGTTGGTGCGCGGCAGGATGCGCATCACCTCGCGGCCTCTCGAATCGACGCGGATCGCCGAGCCGACGGCGTCCATCACGTCGATGGATTCGGTCTTGGTCAGTTCCCACGGCCGCGCCTGGAAGGCGTAGGGTTTGGAGGTCAGCGCACCGACCGGGCAAAGGTCGATGACGTTGCCCTGCAGTTCCGAGGTCATCGCGCTTTCGAGATAGGTGGTGATCTCGGCGTCCTCGCCGCGGCCGATCAGGCCGAGTTCGGAAATGCCGGCGATTTCGGTGGTGAAGCGGACGCAGCGCGTGCAATGGATGCAGCGGTTCATGATCGTCTTGACCAGCGGCCCGATATACTTGTCTTCGACCGCCCGCTTGTTCTCGTGATAGCGCGAGGAATCGACGCCGAATGCCATCGCCTGGTCCTGCAGGTCGCACTCGCCGCCCTGGTCGCAGATCGGGCAATCGAGCGGATGGTTGATCAGCAGGAATTCCATCACACCTTCCCTGGCCTTCTTGACCATCGGCGTGTTGGTGAAGATTTCCGGTGTTTCGCCATTCGGGCCGGGGCGCAGATCGCGCACGCCCATGGCGCAGGACGCCTGCGGCTTGGGCGGCCCGCCCTTCACCTCGATCAGGCACATGCGGCAATTGCCGGCGATCGACAGCCGCTCATGGAAGCAGAAGCGCGGCACTTCCGCGCCAGCGTCCTCGGCCGCCTGCAGCAGCGTGTAGTGGTCGGGTACAGTAATCTCTTTCCCGTCGACCTTGAGCTTTGCCATGTCGTCTCAAACCCCTGCGGACATTCCGCAATCTTTCTTTCCGGGGCGCAGCCGAAACCGCGCCCGGCATTGAATTCAATGTTTGGCCGCGGCCAGCACCGCCGCCTGGCCAAGCCAATTGTCGCGACCGATGCGGCCCTTGAACGACAGATAATCGTCGACCCAGGCGATCTCTTCCGGCGTCCATGCCGCAATCTGGCCGTAAGTCCAGATGCCCAAGCCGTTCAGCACCTCTTCCAGCTTCGGCCCGATGCCCGATATCGCCTTGAGGTCGGCCGGATTTTCCGGGCGATCCATGGCCTTGGGCTGCTTGAAATCCTCGGGCATCAACCCGGCCGGGGCGGCAGCCGCATCCACCACGCTCGGTGCATCATCCATGCTGTTCGCCGCTATGTCATTCACGTCCCTGGCGAAGGACTTCGCCTCGGCGATCAAGGTTTTCGTCGCCGCCCGCGCCTTGGTCGAGGAGCTTGTCCCTGTTTCCGAAAAGCGTTCGATCCTGGCATCGAAATCGTCGACCATCGGCTGGAAGAGCCGCTGCGAGGCCTCGGCTGCGCCCGAGAGCACGCCCATCCACACCCCAAAGGCATGATTGGCAAGCCCGATGCCGAGCGCCGACATCGCTGCCGCACCCGCGACAGGGTGCGCCAGGAGATTGATGGCGCTCGCCATCTCCTTCGGCATCATCCTGGTCAGGTCCTGGTTCATCTTCTCGATCGGGTCCAAATCTGGCATCAAATGATCGGGTCTCGAATTCAGCGACATAGGTGGTCTCCTGGTCGTTTCTTCCGTATGCCCCGGCCTGCTTCCTCAGATCGGGCACTTGCCCGTATCTCAAATCGGGCGTTCGCCCGTATTTCAAATCGGGCACTCGCCCGTATTTCAAATCGGGCACTCGCCCGTATTTCGAATTCGTCTCTATTCCGCCGCCACCATCACCGGCTCTGCCCGGTGCGCATTGCGCGAAAACTCGTCGATACGCCGCTCCACCTCGCCGCGGAAATGCCGCATCAGGCCCTGGATCGGCCACGCCGCCGCATCGCCCAGCGCGCAGATCGTGTGGCCTTCGACCTGTTTGGTCACGTCGAGCAGCATGTCGATCTCACGCTTCTGCGCCTCACCGCGCACCAGCCGCTCCATCACCCGCCACATCCAGCCGGTGCCTTCGCGGCACGGCGTGCACTGGCCGCAGCTCTCGTGCTTGTAAAAATAGGAAAGCCGCGCGATCGCCTTCACGACATCGGTCGATTTGTCCATGACGATGACAGCCGCGGTACCGAGGCCCGATTTCAGGTCGCGCAGCGCATCGAAATCCATCGGCGCGTCGATGATCTGCTCCGCCGGCACCAACGGCACCGAAGCGCCGCCCGGAATGACCGCCAGCAGGTTGTCCCAGCCGCCGCGAATGCCGCCGCAATGCGTCTCGATCAGTTCGCGGAACGGGATCGACATCGCCTCTTCGACGGTGCACGGAGTGTTGACGTGGCCCGAAACGCAGAACAGCTTGGTGCCGACATTGTTGGGCCGGCCGAAGGACGAGAACCAGGCAGCGCCGCGGCGCAGGATGGTCGGCGCCACGGCGATGGACTCGACATTGTTGACCGTCGTCGGGCAGCCATAGAGGCCGACATTGGCCGGAAACGGCGGCTTCAGCCGCGGCTGGCCCTTCTTGCCTTCGAGGCTTTCGAGCAGCGCCGTTTCCTCGCCGCAGATATAGGCGCCGGCGCCATGGTGCATGTAGATGTCGAGATCATAGCCTGACGTGTTGTTCTTGCCGATCAGCTTGGCCTCATAGGCCTCGTCGATGGCGCGCTGCAGCGCCTCGCGCTCGCGGATGAACTCGCCGCGCACGTAGATGTAGGCGGCGACCGCGCCCATGGCGAAGCCGGCGATCAGGCAGCCCTCGACCAGCGTATGCGGATCGTGGCGCAATATGTCGCGGTCCTTGCAGGTGCCGGGCTCGGATTCGTCAGCGTTGACGACGAGATAGCTCGGCCGGCCGTCGCTCTGCTTGGGCATGAACGACCATTTCAACCCGGTGGGAAAGCCGGCGCCGCCGCGGCCGCGCAAGCCTGATGCCTTCATCTCGTTGACGATCCAGTCGCGCCCCTTGGCGATGATGCCTGGCGTGTTGTCCCAGGCGCCGCGCGCCATCGCGCCGGCCAGCGACTTGTCGAAGCGGCCGTAGATGTTGTTGAAGATGCGGTCTCTGTCCTGAAGCATTGTTCGTTCCTCAGACCGGTTTCTTGCCGAAGACGCGGATATATTCGGCGACCCCGCCCTTGGCGAGCGCCTTGGCCTGCTTGACCCAGTCTTCGCGCTCGATGCGGCCACGGAGACTGAGATAGCCGTCGACCCATTCGCGCTCGGCCTTCTTCCAGGACGCGACTTGCGCGTAAGTGAAGATGCCAAGCGAATGCAGGATACCTTCGGTTCTCGGGCCGACGCCTGAGATCAGCTTGAGATCGTCGACCAGTGCAGGCTTTGCGATGCCGGCCGGACGGTTCTTGTCCTCAAGCGAAGGCTTGGCAGGCTTGGCGGTTTTTTTGCCGGCAGCGCCGAACGGCGCTTCCTTCAACTCCGGCGCCTTGAAAGCAGCCGCTGGCTCAGCCTTGGTCTTGGGACCGCTGCGCTGTTTCGAAACCTTTTCGACTTCCGGCGCGGCCTTGTTGGCATTGGCGGCCGAATGCCGCGGTGCTCTGACGCTCGCCGCCTTTTCCGTCTCTGGTGCGACCTTTGCAGGAGAAGGCGTCTCCAGCGCCGGGCTGGTTTCGGGCGCATCGGTCTTCGGCTTGCTGGCTTTCGACGGCGCAAAGGGGGCAGCCGGTGCCTGCGCGGCCGGGGCAGCCGACGCGGCGGCGGCAGTCGCCGCTGCTTCCTGGGCGGCTTTCGCTGCCGCCTTGGCTTCCCTGTCGCGGGTCGTCTTCAGGATCGCCTTTTCGCTCTTCAGCGTCGTCAGGCCGGTGATCGGCTCGGAGGTGCGGCCGTTCTGCGGCCCCGGCGTCACCGAGGCGCCCTTGCCGGCATCATAGAGATCGATGATCTCGGCAAGCCGTTCCGGCGTCAGGTCCTCGAACGTATCCTTGAAAATCATCACCATCGGCGCGTTGACGCAGGCGCCGAGGCATTCCACCTCTTCCCACGAGAGCGTGCCTTTGTCGTTGGTATGGAACTGGTCGTGATGGATTTTTGAGCGGCACACGTCCATCAGCGCTTCCGAGCCGCGCAGCATGCAGGGCGTGGTGCCGCAGACCTGGATATGCGCGCGGGTGCCGACCGGATTGAGCTGGTACTGCGTGTAGAAGGTCGCGACTTCGAGCCCCCTGATGTAGGGCATGCCGAGCATGTCGGAGATCGTCTCGATCGCCGCCTTGGTCACCCAGCCTTCCTGCTCCTGCGCCAGCATCAGCAACGGGATGATCGCCGATTGCTCGCGGCCCTTCGGATACTTCTTGATCCATTGCTTCGCCGCTGCCGCATTCGCCCGGTTGAAGGCGAAGGCGGCTGGCTGGAGGCTGGCTTCTGCGAGACGGCGGACTGACATTTAGCGATCGACCTCACCAAACACGATGTCGAGGGAGCCAAGCACGGCGGTGACGTCGGCCAGCATGTGGCCGCGGCACAAAAAATCCATGGCTTGCAGATGGGCGAAGCCGGGCGCGCGCAGCTTGCACCGGTAGGGCTTGTTTGTGCCGTCGGAGACCAGATAGACGCCGAACTCGCCCTTCGGCGCTTCGACCGCCGCATAGACCTCGCCCGCCGGCACGCGGTAGCCCTCGGTGTAGAGCTTGAAGTGATGGATCAGCGCCTCCATCGACCGCTTCATCGCTGCGCGCTTCGGCGGCACGACTTTGCCGTCGAGGTTTGACACCGGCCCGGTGCTTTCCTTGCCGAGCAGCAGGTCGACACACTGGCGCATGATTTTCGCCGACTGGCGCATCTCTTCCATGCGCACGAGATAACGGTCGTAGCAGTCGCCGTTCTTGCCGATCGGAATGTCGAAATCCATCTCGGCATAGCATTCGTAGGGCTGCGATTTGCGCAGATCCCAGGCGACGCCGGATCCGCGCACCATGACGCCAGAAAAACCCCAGGCCCAGGCGTCGGCCAGCGAGACGGTGCCGATGTCGACATTGCGCTGCTTGAAGATCCGGTTGCCGGTCAGCAGTGCGTCGAGATCGTCGAGCGATTTCAGGAAGGGGTCGATCCAGTTGCCGATATCCTCGACCAGCTTCTGCGGCAGGTCCTGGTGGACGCCGCCGGGGCGGAAATAGGCTGCATGCATGCGCGAGCCACTGGCCCGCTCATAGAACACCATCAGCTTTTCGCGCTCGACAAAGCCCCAAAGCGGCGGCGTCAGCGCGCCGACATCCATCGCCTGTGTCGTCACATTGAGGATGTGCGACATGATGCGGCCGATCTCGCAATAGAGCACGCGGATCAGCTGGCCGCGTTTCGGCACCTCGATGCCGAGCAGACGCTCGGCGGCAAGCGCGAAGGCATGCTCCTGGTTCATCGGCGCGCAATAGTCGAGCCGGTCGAGATAGGGCACGGCCTGCAGATAGGTTTTGGCTTCGATCAGCTTTTCAGTGCCGCGATGCAACAGCCCGATATGCGGATCGACGCGATCGACGACTTCGCCGTCCAACTCAAGAACCAGCCTCAAAACACCATGCGCTGCAGGGTGTTGAGGTCCAAAGTTGATGTTAAAATTACGGACGGAGGTTTCAGCCATTCTGGCGTCTCAATTCGTCTTGGCTTTTTCGTCGCCTGGAAGGACGTAATCCGTCCCCTCCCAAGGGCTGAGAAAATCGAAATTGCGGAATTCCTGCTTGAGCTCGACCGGCTCGTAGATGACCCGCTTGGCCTCGTCGTCGTAGCGCACCTCGACGAAGCCGGTCAGCGGGAAATCCTTGCGCAGCGGATGACCCTCGAAGCCGTAATCGGTCAGAATCCGCCTGAGATCGGGATGGCCCGAAAACAGCACGCCATAGAGATCGTAGGTTTCGCGTTCGAACCAGTCGGCGCCGGGATAAACGCCAGTGATCGACGGCACCACCGTCTCTTCGTCGGCCTGGGCCTTGATGCGGATGCGAATATTCTGCTTCGGCGACAGCAGGTGATAGACAACGTCGAAGCGCTTGGCCCGCGATGGATAATCGGCGCCGCAGACGTCGATGATCGAGATGAACTGGCATTTTGGATCGTCGCGCAGGAAGCTCACCACCTCGATCAGATCGTGCGGCTCGACCGAGATGGTAAGTTCGCCATAGGCAAACACTGCATCGCCAATCCGGCCGCCAAGCTTCTCGCCGAGATAGGTCGAGAGTTCATTCAGGCTCATCATCCCGCTCACCGCTCGATCGTGCCGGTGCGGCGGATCTTCTTTTGCAACAGAAGGATGCCGTAGAGCAGCGCTTCCGCGCTCGGCGGACAGCCGGGCACGTAGATGTCGACCGGCACGACGCGATCGCAGCCGCGCACCACCGAATAGGAATAGTGGTAATAGCCGCCGCCATTGGCGCAGGAGCCCATCGAGATGACGTAGCGCGGCTCCGGCATCTGGTCATAAACCTTGCGCAGCGCCGGCGCCATCTTGTTGGTCAGCGTGCCGGCGACGATCATGATGTCGGACTGGCGCGGAGACGCGCGAGGAGCAACACCGAACCTCTCCGAGTCATAGCGCGGCATCGAGGTGTGGATCATTTCGACCGCGCAACAGGCGAGACCAAAGGTCATGAACATCAGCGAGCCGCTGCGCGCCCACGTGATCAGCGCCTCGGTCGAGGTGACGAGAAAACCCTTGTCGGCCAGCTCATTGTTGATCTCGAGGAAGAAAGGGTCATTCACCCCCACCGGCTTTCCGGTGCTGGGGTCGAGAATGCCTTTTGGCTTCGGCGCGACGAGCGTGCCGGAATTGTCGCTCAATCCCATTCCAGCGCTCCTTTTTTCCATTCATAGGCAAAGCCGATGGTCAGCACAGCCAGAAACACCATCATCGACCAGAATCCGAGCATGCCGATCTGGCTGAAAGACACTGCCCACGGAAACAGGAAGGCCACCTCCAGATCGAAGATGATGAACAGGATCGACACCAGGTAGAAGCGAATGTCGAACTTCATGCGGGCGTCATCGAACGAGTTGAAGCCGCACTCATAGGCGGAAAGCTTTTCCGGATCTGGGTTGCGGTAGGCCACCAGGAAGGGTGCGGCAAGCAGCGCCAGGCCGACGACCAGCGCCACGCCGATGAACAGGACGATGGGCAGGTACGAACTCAACAATGCGTTCATGCTGCAGCTTTCCGTTGGCGGCCAATCCACTCTGATTACAGCACCGGACCCACTTGCGGAAGCGTGACAGTTTAACCACTGAACCGTTTTAGGGGGCTCTATGCTGCAACGCGGCGAGGGTTAGCGCAGGGCTTTCGGCGAAGCAAGTCAAACCTTGTTCAAAACACGGTGCTTGGCAGCATATGCGGATAAACTGGTCTGATCCGCTCCTGTTTGATTTCCTTCACTTTTTACTCCAGTTTTCTCTCCTGACATAGATGCCGCCAAAACCCTGCTAGCATGACGCGGAATCATTCGCCCCAACCTTGGTCGAACGCCAACAGAGTGCCGTCTGCATGAAGGAAAAAATCTCGCTCGCCATGGCCCGGCGCATCGCGCTTGCCGCACAGGGGTTTGCCGACCCTCGCCCTAACAGCACGCCTGATCGCCGCCATCTGGCCCGTGTGCTTGGCCGTACCGGCCTGCTGCAGATCGATTCCGTCAGTGCGGTGGTGCGCGCCCATTATATGCCGCTCTATTCGCGGCTTGGCCCCTACCCGCTTGCGCTGCTCGACAACGCCGCCGTGACGCGCAAGCGCACGGTCTTCGAATATTGGGCGCACGAAGCCTCCTTTCTGCCGGTCGAGACCTATCCGCTGATGCGCTGGCGCATGGAGCGGGCCGAACGTGGCGAGGAAATGTATAACGGACTGGCCAAGTGGGGCCGCGAACGCGCCGCCTACATTGAAGACATTTATCGCGAGGTCGTCGAACGAGGGCCGGTCGCCGCATCCGCCCTCGAAGGCCAGAAGGGAAACGGCGGCTGGTGGGGCTGGAGCGACGCCAAGCACGCTTTCGAATGGCTGTTCTGGGCCGGCCGTATCACCACGGCGTCGCGTCGTGGCTTCGAGCGGCTCTACGATCTGCCGCAGCGCGTGCTGCCGCCGGCAGTGCTTGCTTTGCCGGTGCCCTCCCCGGAGGATGCGCACCGCGAATTGCTGCGCATCTCCGCCCGCGCCCACGGCGTCGCGACAGCGGGCGACCTGCGCGACTATTTCCGCCTCTCTCCCGCCGACATCAAGGGCCGCATCGAGGAACTGGTCGAGGCAGGCGACCTTTTGCCGGTTCGCGTCGAAGGCTGGAGCAAGCCTGCCTATCTTCACAAGGACGCCCGTTTGCCGCGCAAGATCGAGACGCGCGCCTTGCTTGCGCCGTTCGATCCGGTCGTCTTCGAGCGAGCGCGCACGGAAAGACTGTTCGGTTTCCGCTATCGCATCGAGATCTACACCCCTGCCGAAAAACGCCAATATGGCTATTATGTGCTGCCGTTCCTGCTCGGCGAAAGGATCGTGGCGCGCATCGACCTCAAGGCTGACCGCCCGGCCGGCGTGCTGCGCGTCCATGCCGCCTATGCCGAGCCCGGCGCCCCGCCGCAAAGCGCCGCCGAACTCTTCGAGGAGTTGAAGCTGATGCAGGGTTGGCTCGGCCTGGAACGCATCGAAGTGACGCTGGCCGGCGATTTGGGTCCAGCGCTGGCGGATGTCGCGGGTTCGTAACGGATCTCGATGTCGGCGCTGCGCCTCACCTGCCTGCCGGCATCCTCTCCCCGTATAGAGACGGGGAGAGGGACGCTGTCATCGATGGTTTCGCCAATCACCAGCGTTGCAGGAGGGGCGCCGCCGTTGCGACCAGCTCTTTCTCCCCGTCACTATACGGGGAGAAATGCCCGGCAGGGCAATGAGGGGCGGCGCGACATCGAAAATTGCCCTGAAGCGTTTCCCTCGCGTGTCGGAACCATGCGTTGACACGACTGCCTCCACAAGCCTAAATCCGGTTTAGACGGTCTCCTCTCGGCAAAGGGAGGAGCCAAGAGGGAATGCGGTGCGAAATTCCGATTTCAAATCCGCGGCTGTCCCCGCAACTGTAAGCGACGAGCCAAGGCCGAAAACCACTGGGACGGTCCCGGGAAGGCGGCACCAAGGCGATGACCCGCGAGCCAGGAGACCTGCCGTCTAGGACATAAGAATCCGATCGCCTGGCGGGTTTTCCGGGCAAGGAGCCTGATTTGGAACGCGACAGCAGTTTTTTGGCTGAGACAGCGGGCGCATTGTCCGGCGATAGTGATGCCTTGGCCGGCGTCACTGTGATCGTTTGCGCCTCCTGCCGCGATGAGACCGGCTCCGACGCCCATCCCCGCGCCGGCGAATTGCTGGCCGAAGACACGCGCCGCGCCGCTTCGGGCGAAAATATCCGTATCCGCAGCGTCGAATGCCTCGGCAACTGCAAGCGCCGGCTGAGCGCCGCGATCCTGCGCGACGGCTGCTGGAGCTATGTCTTCGGCGACCTGACCACGACAAGCGGCGCCGATCTCGTCACTGGCGCAAAGCTCTTCGCCACCTCGACGGACGGCCTCATTCCATGGCGCGGCCGCCCCGATTGCCTGAAGCGCGGCCTTGTCGCCCGCATCCCTCCCCTCGACCTTTGAAGGACCAGATATGACCGCTTCCGTCTCCCGCGTGCCCTGCACCGTCGTTACCGGCTTCCTCGGCGCCGGCAAGACGACGCTGATCCGCCATCTGCTCGAAAACGCCGGCGGCAAGCGGCTGGCCATCATCGTCAACGAGTTCGGCGACATCGGCATCGACGGCGAGATCCTCAAGGGATGCGGCATCGACACCTGCCCCGAGGAAAATATCGTCGAGCTGGCCAATGGCTGCATCTGCTGCACCGTCGCCGACGACTTTGTCCCGGCGCTCGACCAGATCCTGTCGCTGACGCCGAAGGTCGACCACATCCTGATCGAAACCTCAGGGCTCGCTCTGCCCAAGCCGCTGGTCCAGGCCTTCCAGTGGCCGACGGTGAAGAGCCGGGTGACTGTCGATGGCGTCATTGCCGTGGTCGACGGACCGGCGCTGGCTGATGGCCGCGTCGCCAACGACATGGACGCCCTGCAGGCGCAGCGCGCGCAGGACGAGACGCTCGACCATGACGATCCGGTCGAGGAGGTGTTCGAGGATCAGCTGGCCTGCGCCGACCTGATCATACTGTCGAAGAGCGACTTGATGGACGCCGCTGGTTCGGCCCGCGCCAATGCCATCATCGGCGAGCACACCGCGCGCGCCGTCAAGATCGTGCCGACCTCGCAAGGTAAGGTCGATCCGTCTGTGCTGCTCGGCCTCGGCCTTGCCGTCGAGGACGACATCGAGAACCGCAAGACCCACCACGACGACGAACTCGACCACGAGCATGACGACTTCGATTCCTTCGTCGTCGACATTCCGTCGATCGCCAATCCCGATGAGCTGGCTTTGCGTGTCGCCACGGCGGCGGAGGAAGAAAACGTGCTGCGCGTCAAGGGTTTCGTCGAAGTCGGCGGCAAGCCGATGCGGCTCTTGCTGCAGGCCGTCGGTCCGCGCGTCAATCACTATTACGACCGCGCCTGGACTTCCGACGACGACCGCCGCTCGCGCCTCGTGGTCATCGGACTGAAGGGGCTGAACCGCCCGGCGATTGAGCGTATCCTCGCCGGCTGATCTCAGGCACGAGCCGCGATGCACATCCTCACCACCACATCCGCCTCGCTCGACGATCTCGCCGAGCCTGTTGATCTCAGGCAGACGCCTGCGGATGTCATAGCGCTGTCCTTCACCGACAGCGATCTGGCCGGGCTGGCAGCAGCGTGGAAGGCGGACGCCGATCGCCTGCCGTCGATGCGGCTGGCGGCTCTACGCGACCTGCGCCATCCCATGTCCGTCGACCTCTGGATCGACAGCGTCGCCCGGCACGCGAGGGTTATTTTGGTTCGTATCCTCGGCGGTTACGACTGGTGGCGCTATGGCTGCGACCAGCTCGCCTCGACCGCCCGCGCACGCGGCATAAAACTGGCGCTGCTGCCCGGCGAATGCCGCGACGAGGATCTGCGGCTGATCGAATGCTCGACGCTGCCGCGCCAAGAACTCGACGGCCTGCTCGGCTATTTTCGCGAAGGCGGCCCGGAGAATATGACGGCGCTGGTGCAGAGGCTGGCGCGGCTGGCGGGACAGGACACGGCGGTCGTGGAGCCGGTTATCGTGCCGAAGGCGGGCTATTATGAGCCGGGAACGGGGGTCGTCGAGCGCGACGTCCCCCTCCCCCTTGAGGGGAGGGTCCGGCCGCAGGCCGGGGGTGGGGTCGCCTATGAAGTGCGCCAACAGCAAAAAACGTCGAGCACTGCCGCAACGACCCCACCCGGCCCTGCGGGCCACCCTCCCCTCGAGGGGGAGGGTGACGTCGTGCCAATTCTGTTCTACCGCTCGATGCTGCTCGCCGCCGATGTCGCGCCCATCGATGCATTGTTCGAAGCGCTCGGGCAGCGCGGCATGATCCCCGTCCCCATCTTCGTCTCCAGCCTCAAGGACCCGGCATCGCTCGCCTTTGTCGAGACCGCGCTTGCCACGCTGAAGCCTGCCGCCATCATCACCGCGACGGCGTTCGCCTCCGGTGCTGAACCCGGCATCGAAACCCTGTTCGACCGCGCCGGCGTGCCGGTCTTCCAGGTCATCGTCGCGACGACACGCCGTGACATCTGGCAAAATAATCAGCGCGGCCTGGCGCCCGCCGACCTCGCCATGCATGTCGTCCTGCCCGAACTCGACGGCCGCATCCTTGCCGGCGCCATTTCCTTCAAGGGCGAGGTCGAAACCGAGCCGGCGCTGGCCTTCCGCGCTTTCGCCAACCGGCCGGAGCCGGACCGCGTCGCGCAGGTGGCGAACCGTGTCGAGGCGTTCGTTCGCCTGCAGCGCACGCCGCGCGAAAAACGCAAGCTCGCCTTCCTGATCCCCGACTATCCGAGCGCACCCGGCCGCACCGGCTACGCCGTCGGCCTCGACGTGCCGTCCAGCGTGCTGGCAATGCTGCATGACCTGAGCGAACAGGGCTACGCCGTTGAAGGGATTCCGCAAACGCCGCGTGAGTTGCTGGAGATGCTGGAAAAGGGCGGCCAAGGGTTGGCATTGAAGGAGTATCTGACGTTCTCGAAGGAATTGCCGACGGCTGCAATCGCTGCGGTAGAGGCGGCTTGGGGGAATGCGGAAGATGAGACAGTTTTGTGCGAGGCACCCCCCTCTGTCCTGCCGGACATCTCCCCCTCAAGGGGGGAGATTGCGCTGTCGTCGCTGCTTTCGCCAATTACCGAGGATATTAAGGAAGAGCCGTCGGCGGAACTGCCGATCTCCCCCCTTGAGGGGGAGATGTCCGGCAGGACAGAGGGGGGTATTCAAGCGCCTTCTTCTGCAAATTTCCCCTTCCGCGCCGCCACCTTCGGCAACATCACCGTGGCGCTGGCGCCCGATCGCGGGCGCTCCACGAACCGCCGCGCCGACTACCACGACCCGACGCTGCCTCCCCATCATGCGCTGATCGCTTTCGGCCTTTGGCTGCGCAAGACGGTCGGTGTCCATGCCCTCGTCCATGTCGGGGCCCATGGCACGCTGGAATGGTTGCCCGGCAAGACCGTGGCGCTGAGCGAAACCTGTTTTCCCGAGATCGTCACCGGCCCCCTGCCCGTCATCTATCCGTTCATCGTCTCCAACCCGGGAGAGGCCGCGCAGGCCAAGCGGCGCATTGCCGCCGTCACCCTCGGTCATTTGCCGCCGCCGCTGACCGGCGCCGGGCTTGACGAAAACCAGCAGCAGCTTGAGCGGCTGGTCGACGAATATGCCCAGGCCGACGGGCTCGACCGCCGCCGCCGCGACCGCCTGGCCAAGCTGATCGTCGAAACCGCTGAAAAGACCGGCCTTGCCTCCGAAGCTGGCGTCGCCACTACCGACGCGCCCGACGAAGCGCTGCGCCGCATTGATGCCTGGCTCTGCGATCTCAAGGATTTCGCCATCAAGGACGGCCTGCATATCTATGGCCGTTCGCCCGAGAGCGAAACCGATCCGCTGCGCAAACAAAGTGCCGCAGCCGAGAAGGCAGCGCTCCTCGCGGCCCTCGACGGCCGCCATGTCGCTGCCGGTCCGGCCGGGGCACCGGCGCGTGGCCGGCGCGACGTCCTGCCGACCGGCCGCAATCTGTTCACATCGGATCCACGCACCATGCCGACGCCGACATCCTTCGAGCTCGGCAGAGCGGCGTCCGACGAGGTCTTGCGCAGCTACATGCAATCGCATGGCGACTGGCCGCGCTCGCTGGTCATCGACCTCTGGGGCTCCGCCTCGCTGCGCACCGGCGGCGAGGAAATCGCGCAAGGCCTGGCGCTGATGGGCTGCCGGCCACAATGGGATTCCACCACCGGCCGCGTCACCGGCATCGAGGTGCTGCCGCCGGCCACCCTTGGCCGCCCGCGCGTTGATGTCACCTGGCGCATTTCAGGCCTGTTCCGCGACATGTTCCCGACCCAGATCGCCCTGATCGATGCGGCCGCCAACGCCGTCGCCGCCCGCGACGAGGACGCGTCCGAAAACCCGCTTGCTGCAAAAACCCGCGCAGACGGAAAGGTCAGCCCGCGCATTTTCGGCACCTCGCCCGGCACGTACGGCGCCGGCGTCGAGGATTTGCTGTCGAGCGGCGACTGGGCCGCGCGCGAAGAGATCGGCCGCGCCTATCTCGAGGCCACCTCGCATGCCTATGGCGGCGCTGAGGGCGAAGGTATTTCAGCGCCAGGCGCTTTTGAGGACCGTATCGCCGAGGCCGACCTTCTCGTCCATACCGGAGACGACCCCGGCCGCGATATTTTGGAAGGCTCCGCCGATGTCGCCTTCATCGGCGGTTTTTCAGCGGCGCTTGCGGCACTCGGCAAGAACGCCGACGTCATCGTTCTCGATACCACAGACCCGCAAAAGCCGAAGCCGCGCTCGGCTGGAGAAGCCGTATCTCGGGTAGTTCGCGCCCGCGCGGTCAACCCGCGCTTCATATCAGGCCAGATGCGTCACGGCCCGCGCGGTGCCTCGGAATTCGCTGAAACGGTCGACCGGCTGGTCGGTTTCGCCGAAACCACCCATGCCATATCGGGCACGCTGATCGAGGCCGTGCACGACGCCTATCTCGGCGATCCCGTGGTTCGTGACTTCATCCTGCGCGAAAACCCTTCCGCCGCGAAAATCATCGCTGAGCGCTTCCTGTCGGCACGGCGACGCGGTCTCTGGCATCCGCTGCGCAATTCCATCGATGACGATCTCGCCGCCTTGATTGCCGAGGCCCAGGCCCAGGGGGTGGCGGCATGAACGCCTTCTCCCGCCGCGGCGCCTGCCCTGCTCTGTCCGCGCCGATGCAGACCGGCGACGGCCTTCTGGTGCGGCTTAACCCGGTCGCTGGAGGACTCTCGCCGAAATCCTTGATCGGACTCGGTGAATCCGCCTTGCGGCACGGCAACGGCATCATGGAATTGACCGCACGCGGCAGCCTGCAGATCCGTGGCCTGACGCCGGCAAGCGCCCGGTTGCTGGCGGCGGAGGTCGACGCGCTCGGCATCGCCGTGCGCACCGGCGTGCCGGTCGAGACCGGACCGCTGGCGGGGCTGGATCCGCAGGAAATCGCCGACCCGCGTCCGCTGGCTGAGCGTATTCGTGCAGCGGCTGAAGAAGCCGGCCTTCCGCCGCGCCTTGGCCCGAAGGTTTCGGTGATCATCGACGGCGGCGGACAGTTGGCAATGGATGCGGTGACGGCCGATGTGCGGCTCGTTGCAACGCGCACCAATGCGGGAATCAGGTGGCAGGTGTCTGTCGCGGGTGATGGGCAGAATGCGAAGCCGCTCGTTACGGTGGGAGACGATGCGGCCCGCGATATTGCAGTCGCGATGCTCAGAATGGTTGCCGAAAAAGGCCGCGAAGCCCACGCACGCGACTTGACGCGGCGGCAGGTAAGATCTCTCGCAAGTTGGCATTCCTTCGCGCCCCCCTCTGTCCTGCCGGACATCTCCCCCACGAGGGGGGAGATTGCGCCCTGGCCTCCGCTTTCGCCAATCGCCAAAGGTGCCGAGGGGGAGCCGGCGGCGAAGCTGCCGATCTCCCCCCAAGTGGGGGAGATGTCCGGCAGGACAGAGGGGGGCGCCGTAGAGCGCCTTCCTGTGCCGGCTCGCTTGCCCATTGGCGTTTTCGATCTGACAGATGGCACCGCTCTCGGCGTCGGCCTGCCCTTCGGCAGCATGCCAGCGCAAAAACTCATCGATCTCACGCAACACGCCATCACCCTTGGCGCGGCCGAAATCCGCCTGGCGCCTGGCCGCGCGCTGCTTTTCCTCGGCCTTTCACCGACCACGTGCCCCTCACTCCAGCAAGCCGCCGCCGCTCTCGGCTTCGTCACCGATGCCGCCGATCCGCGCACGAAAATCGCCGCCTGCCCGGGTGCGCCGGCCTGCGCCTCCGGCCGGATCGCGACGCGCGACATCGCCGAGACCATCGCCGCAGAAAACCGCGACCTCCTCGATTCCTCGCTCACCCTGCACATTTCCGGCTGCGCCAAGGGCTGTGCCCATCCCGGCCCGGCGGCGCTGACGCTGGTCGGCGGCGAAAACGGAGCCGGTCTTGTCGTGGACGGGACGGCAAAGGCCCTTCCTGCCGGATACAGGCCAGGCTATGACGCCGCGCGCGGCGTTGGCCGCGTTGCCGCAGCGATCCGCCGCGCACGACTTCGAGGCGAGACGACCGCTGCCTGCCTGGCAAGGCTTGGCTCGGCCGGTGTCACCGAACTCTACCGACAGGAATGAACATGCCCGCCCACACCGCATACGACTACATCCATGACGGCACGGCGATCTATGAGCGCTCCTTCGCCATCATTCGCGCCGAGACTGACCTGTCGCGCTTTTCCGATGCCGAGGCCGATGTCGCCATCCGCATGATCCACGCCTGCGGTCAGGTCGAAGCCGCGCGGCATTTTGTTTTTTCGGAGGATTTCGTCGCCGCCGCGCGCAAGGCGCTGGCGGCCGGCGCACCGATCTTCTGCGACGCGGAGATGGTCTCGCATGGCGTCACCCGCGCCCGGTTGCCGGCCGGTAACGAGGTGATCTGCACGCTGCGCGATCCGCAAACTTCTGATATCGCGAAAAAGATCGGCAACACCCGCTCGGCCGCTGCCATCGACCTGTGGGGCGAGCGCATGGCCGGTTCGGTCGTTGCCATCGGCAATGCGCCGACAGCACTTTTCTACCTGCTGGAAAGGCTGCGCGACGGCGCGCCGAAACCGGCTGTTATCATCGGCATGCCGGTCGGTTTCGTCGGTGCTGCCGAATCGAAGGACGCGCTGGCCGAGAATTCCTATGGCGTGCCCTACGCCATCGTGCGCGGCAGGCTGGGCGGCAGCGCCATGACCGCTGCAGCACTCAACGCATTGGCGAGGCCGGGCCTGTGAACGCGATTCTAAAAGGCCGGCTTGTCGGCGTCGGCACCGGTCCCGGCGACCCCGAACTGCTGACGCTCAAAGCCGTGCGCGCGCTGGCCGAGGCCGACGTGGTCGCGCATTTCGCCAAGCGCGGCAACAACAGCAATGCGCGTGCCATCGTCGGCGCACATTTTCGCCCGGATTTGATAGAGTTGCCGCTGCTCTATCCCGTGACCACCGAAATCGACAAGGATCACAGCGATTACCGGTCGCAGATAACGCATTTCTACGAGGAGTCGGCCAAAAAAGTCGCCGAGCATCTCAACGCCGGCAGAACGGTTGCGGTGCTTTCGGAAGGCGACCCGCTGTTCTACGGCTCCTACATGCATCTGCATGTCAGGCTGGCGCACCGCTTCCCGACCGAGGTCATTCCCGGCGTCACCGCGATGTCCGGCTGCTGGTCGGCGACCGGCCTGCCGATCGTCCAGGGTGACGATGTGCTGACCGTGCTGCCGGGCACAATGAGCGAATTCGAGCTGAGCCGCCGCCTCGCCGATACCGACGCCGCCGTCATCATGAAGGTCGGCCGTAACCTGCCCAAGATCAGGCGCGCGCTGGAGGCAACGGACAAGCTGGCGCGGGCAATCTATGTCGAGCGCGGCACCATGTCGGGCGGCGTCTCGATGCGGCTGGCCGACAAGCAGGACGATAAGGCGCCCTACTTCGCCATCGTGCTGGTCGCCGGCTGGTCCGGCCGGCCCGCCGCATCGGGAGCCGAAGCATGAGCGGCCGCCTGACCGTCATCGGCCTTGGGCCCGGCAGTGCCGACCAGGTGACGCCGGAAGCGAGCCGCGCCGTCGCCGAGGCAAAATTCTTCTACGGCTACAAGCCGTATCTCGACCGGCTCGATCTGCGCCCCGACCAGACCCGCGTCGCCTCTGATAATCGCGAAGAGCTATCCCGCGCCAAGGACGCGCTGGCGATGGCCGCGCAGGGCCACGATGTCGCCGTCGTCTCGGGCGGCGATCCCGGGGTGTTTGCCATGGCGGCAGCCGTCTGCGAGGCGATCGAGGCCGGCCCGGCCGAATGGCGTGCCGTCGACGTCGCGATGCTGCCGGGCATCACCGCAATGCTCGCAGTCGCTGCCCGCATCGGCGCACCGCTCGGCCATGATTTCTGCGCCATCTCGCTGTCCGATAATCTGAAGCCCTGGGACCTGATCGAACTGCGGCTGCTGGCGGCGGCGGGCGCCGGTTTCGTCATCGCGCTCTACAACCCGATCAGCAAGGCGCGCCCCTGGCAGCTTGGCCGCGCCTTCGAATGCCTCACTGCGATCCTGCCCGGCACCACGCCGGTCGTCTTCGGCCGCGCCGCCGGCCGTCCCGACGAGCGCATCGAGGTTTTTCTGCTGGCCGACGCCGATGCCGAGAAGGCCGATATGGCGACCTGCATCATCATCGGCTCGCCGGAAACCAGGATCATCAAGCGCGGTGAAAAACCGGCGCTGGTCTATACGCCGCGTTCGGCAGCGGGCCCAAGAAAATGACTGACCAGAAAATGACCGACCATTTCTGCGAGCGCTTCGACGGTTTCCGCCGACGGGACATCCGGCAGCGCCGGCCTGCGGATCATCACCACCTCGATGCCGAGTGCCCGCGCTGCGGCGAGCTTGCCGTAGGTCGCCTCGCCGCCGCTGTTCTTGGAGACGACGGCGTCGATGCGGTGTTCCAGAAGCAGTGCACGTTCGTCAGCTTCCCGGAACGGCCCGCGCGCCAAGAGATAGATCGCATCGGGCACAGCGAGCCTTGGCTCGACCGGATCGACGCTGCGGATGAGATAATGATGTTGGGGTGCGGCCTCAAAGGCGGCGACCTCCTGCCGTCCGAGCGCCAGGAAGACGTGGCGTGGAGCCGATCCCAGCACCTTCACCGCGTCGGTTACTCCATCGACGAGCGTCCAGCGGTCGCGTTCGGCTGGCTCCCAACCTGGGCGCCTGAGCGCAACGATCGGCACGCCGGCCCTATGCGCCGCTTCCGCGGCATTGGCGGAGATTTTCGCCGCATAGGGATGCGTGGCGTCGATCAGCAGCCCAACGTCGGTCTCGCGGAGATACGCCGCCAGCCCATCGGCGCCGCCGAAACCACCCACCCTCGTTGGCACGCCCTGCGCCGCCGGGCTTTCAGTGCGGCCGGCCAGCGACAGCGTGAGCGAGACATCGGCGCGCGCGGCCAGCTTTCCCACCAGTTGCCGGGCTTCGGTGGTTCCGCCGAGGATCAGAATGCGGTGGGTCATCATGCCTGCTGAGGGTCCGCGCGGCGCCAAGCTCAACTCAAAATGGCTCACAATCGTCGGCATCGGCGAGGACGGTGTAGCGGGTCTCGGCGAAGAGGCCAAGCGGCTGATCGCCGGGGCCGAATTCGTCTTCGGCGGAACGCGCCACCTTGCCCTTGTCGCATCGCTCACCAAAGGCGAAGCACGCGCCTGGCCGACCCCTTTCGATGCCGAGATGCGCGACGTGCTGGCGCTTTCCGGCAGACGCGTCTGCGTGCTGGCGTCGGGCGATCCGTTCTTCCACGGTGTCGGCGTCACCCTTGCTCGCAAGATTCCTTCCGAAGAGATGCAGGTGATTCCTGCGCCTTCGGCCATGTCGCTGGCCGCCGCCCGCCTCGGCTGGGCGCTGCAGGACATCGAGACCATTTCGCTGCATGGCCGCTCGCTCGACCTGATCCGGCCGCTGCTGCATCCGGGCACTCGGATCCTTGCGCCGACCGCGGACAGCGACGCGCCGGCAGCGATTGCGCGCCTGCTGACTGAACTCGACTTCGGTGCCTCGCGGCTGACCATTCTGGAGGCGCTGGGCGGCCCGAACGAAAGGCTGCGTTCTGTTCGAGCCGACGCCTTCGACCTCGAAAAGATCAACCCGCTCAACGTGCTGGCCATCGAAGTTGACTCAACTTCGGAGGCACGCATCCTGCCGCTGACCTCGGGCCTTGGCGATCATTTGTTCGAGCATGACGGCCAGATCACCAAGCGCGAGATCCGCGCCATCACCCTGTCCGCCCTCGCCCCCAGGCGCGGCGAATTGCTGTGGGACATTGGCGCCGGCTCGGGCTCAATTGGCATCGAATGGATGCTGGCCCATCCCTCCATGCGCGCCACTGCCATCGAGGCCGATCCAACCCGCGCCGCCCGCATCCACCGCAATGCTTCACATTGCGGCGTGCCCGGTCTTGTCGTGGTCGAAGGTTCGGCACCAAAGGCGCTTGCCAAGCTAGGCACGCCCGATGCCATCTTCATCGGCGGCGGCGGCAGCGATACCGGCGTGCTGGGCGCGGCCATCGAGGCCCTGCGTATTGGCGGCCGGCTGGTCGCAAACGCGGTGACGCTGGAGATGGAGGCGCTGCTTCTCGCCCGTCACGCCGCGCTCGGCGGCGATCTCACCCGCATCTCTATATCCCGTGCTTCACCGGTTGGTTCGATGCAGGCATGGCGGCCGGCTATGCCGGTCACCCAATGGAGCTGGGTCAAGCCATGATGATCGCGGGCATCGGCAGCCGCAAAGGCGTGAGTGTGCAAGACGTTCTTGCGGCGATAGAAGCAGCGCTGGAAGCGCATGGGCTGGCGATGACGGCGCTTTCGGCGCTCGCCACCGCTTCTCTGAAGCAGGACGAGCAGGCAATCTTCTCTGCGGGGCGCGAACTCGCCCTGCCAGTGGTCGTTGTCGAGGACGATGCGCTCAGGGCCGCGTTGTCGCGCGCAATCAGCCGCTCGAGCCTGTCGCAGGAGCGTGCCGGCACGCCGTCGGTTTCCGAAGCCTCTGCGCTTGCCGCCGCCGGAAAAAGCGCGAAACTGCTTGGGCCGCGCACTGTCCTCGGCCCGGTCACCTGCGCCATCGCCATCAGCGGAGACGCGGCATGACCGTCCACTTCATCGGCGCCGGGCCGGGCGCGGCCGACCTTATCACCTTGCGCGGCAGCAGACTGCTGGCAAGCTGCCCGGTCTGCCTCTATGCCGGCTCGATCGTCGCCCCAGAACTGCTGCAGCACTGCGCGCCCGGCACGAAATTGATCGACACCGCGCCGATGTCGCTCGACGAGATCGAGGCCGAATACCTGGCGGCTCACCAGGCCGGCCACGATGTCGCCCGCCTGCATTCCGGCGACCTGTCGGTGTGGAGCGCCGTCGCCGAGCAGATCCGCCGGCTGGAAAAGCACGGCATCGCCTATACGCTGACGCCGGGCGTGCCCTCCTTCGCCGCTGCCGCGGCAGCGCTACGCCGCGAACTGACCATTCCCGAGGTCGCGCAAAGCCTGGTGCTGACCCGCATCTCCGGCCGTGCTTCGAAAATGCCGCCCGGCGAAACGCTGGCCGGCTTCGGCCGCACCGGCGCCACGCTGGCCATCCACCTTGCCATTCACGCCATCGACCGTGTCGTCGCCGAACTGACGCCGTTCTATGGCACCGATTGCCCGGTGGCGGTCGTCTTCCGTGCTTCCTGGCCGGACGAGCGCGTGCTGACCGGCACGCTGGCGACGATCGAGGCGCAATTGGCCGCCGATCCGATGGAACGCACGGCGATCATCTTCGTCGGCCGCTCCCTGGCAGCGGAAGGCTTTGGCGAGAGTTCACTCTACGACGCCCACTATCAGCGGCGTTTTCGCGGACGGGACGGACTGTGAACGACGGCACCGGAAACAGAGGTGGAAACACCACAATCGAACAGGCTTTGGCCCGGCTGAACTTCAAGCCGCGCCAGCTGCCGCCTGGCCATGTCTGGCTGGCCGGCGCCGGCCCCGGCGATCCCGGCTGCCTGACGCTGGAAGTCCTGGCGGCACTTGGGCAGTGCGATGCTCTCGTCTACGACGCGCTGGTCTCGCCCGATGTTGTCGCTGTCGCTGAGGCCGCGGAGCTTTTCTATGTCGGTAAGCGCGGCGGCCAGCCGTCGATGAAGCAGGACGACATTACCGCTCTGCTGGTTCGGCTGGCGCGCGAGGGCCGGCGCGTCGTCAGGCTGAAAGGCGGCGACCCCTATATTTTTGGCCGCGGCGGCGAAGAGGCGCTGGCGCTGGCGCGCGAAAACATCCCGTTCCGCATCCTGTCCGGCCTGACTTCAGGTCTCAGCGCGCTGGCTGGAGCCGGCATCCCGGCCACCATGCGCGGCATCAACAAGGCGGTGATCCTGGCCACCGGCCATGCTGCCGGCACCGATGACGATCTCGACTGGGCGGCAATCGCCCGCACCGGCCAGCCGGTCGTGGTCTATATGGGAATGGCCAATCTGCGGCTGATATCAGCCTCGCTGCTCGAGGGCGGCCTGGCGCCGTCGACGCCGGCGGCGGTGATCGTTGCCGCGACGACGCCGCAGGAGCGTATCGTCGTCGCCACGCTCGCCACCATCGCCGATGAAGCGGCTGCCGCCGGACTTGCCGCGCCGGCGCTGATCGTGATCGGCGGCATCGTCGCGATGCGCGCGGCATTGACGGGCGAGCCATGACCCGCGCGATCATCATCGGCGCGCCGCGTTCGGGCTCGGGCAAAACCAGCGTCACCATCGGCATCCTGCGCGCACTCGCCCGGCGCGGCCTGAAAGTGCGCGGCGCCAAGTCCGGACCGGACTATATCGACCCCGGCTTCCACACCGCTGCGACAGGCCTTTCCGGCGTCAATCTCGACAGCTGGGCGATGCCGCCTGCGCTGCTCAACGCACTGGCCAGTGACGCGACGCAAGATACCGATTTCGTCTTCCTCGAAAGTGCGATGGGCCTGTTCGACGGGATTCCCGCGGCTCCGGGCCGCACCGGCTCGGCCGCAGACCTTGCCCGGCTTTACGGCCTGCCGGTGCTGCTGGTGCTCGACGTTTCCGGGCAGTCGACCACGGCGGCGGCCGTCGCCAAGGGTTTTGCTACCTATGACCCCGATGTGCGCATGGCCGGCGTCGTGCTCAATCGGCTGGGCAGCGAGCGTCACCGCCGGCTTTGCAGCGACGCGATCGAAGCGCTCGATCTGCCGGTGGTCGGGGCGATCCTGCGTGATCCATCGCTTAACCTGCCGGAGCGCCACCTCGGCCTCGTCCAGGCCGGCGAATATGAGAATTTGATGCTGCATCTCGACCGTCTGGCCGACATGGTCGAGCGCTCGCTCGACCTCGACGCCATCATGGCGCTGGCGGCGCCACTTGCGCCCGCTCCCGGCAGTTTCAGCGGCGCGCTGCCGCCGCCCGGACAGCGCATCGCGCTGGCCGAGGATGCCGCCTTCACCTTTCTCTATCCGCATGTCGCGGCGCATTGGCGCAAAGCCGGGGCGGAAATCGTCCCCTTTTCGCCGCTCGCCGACGAACCGCCCGGCGACAATTGCGATGTCTGCTGGCTGCCCGGCGGCTATCCCGAGCTTCACGCCGGTAGCCTCGCGGCGGCTGCGAATTTCAGGGCCGGCATTGAGGCGTTTTCGGCAACGCGGCCGGTGCATGGCGAGTGCGGCGGCTTCATGGTGCTCGGTGAAGCGCTGGAGGATGCATCGGGAGAGACGCACAGGATGCTCGGCCTGCTCGGTCACTCGACCAGCTTTGCCAAGCGAAAGATGAATCTCGGCTACCGCGAGGCGCGGCTGCGCGCCCATTGCCCCCTCGGAGCCCAGGGCACGCTGATCCGCGGCCACGAATTCCACTATGCGCAGATGAGCGCGACTGGCAATGACGAGCCATTGGCCGACCTCGCTGACGGCCAGGGCAATCCGCTCGGCGCCTCCGGTTACCGCCGCGGCCACGTCAGCGGCACGTTCTTCCATGCGATTGCGAGAGGCGAATGACCGTCTCGCTCAGGCAAACTTCTAGCGACATCGCGCTCTGCCTCGTCTTCTTCACCCGGCTGCCGCTGCCGGTCGTCGATTTTCGGGACCGCAGCCTTGCCGCTGCGATCTGGGCAGCGCCGGTCGCCGGCCTCGCCGTCGCGGTCATCGGCGCGCTCGCCTACGCTGTCGGCATATGGCTCGGCCTTGCCGCAGGCCCGGCAGCGGCACTTGCCCTGGCCGCAACCTTGCTCACCACCGGCTGCATGCATGAGGACGGATTTTCGGATGTCGCCGACGGTTTCGGCGGCGGCAAGACACGCGAGAAAAAACTGGAGATCATGCGCGACAGCCGCATCGGCGCCTATGGTGCCTGCGCGCTCGCTCTGTCGCTGCTGATCCGCTGGAGCGTGCTTTCGGAATTCACCGGCCCGGTGCAAGTTCTCGTCGCTCTCATCGCCGCGCATGCCGCTTCGCGCGGCTTGTTTGGCGCTTTCATGCATCTGCTGCCGCCGGCGCGCAGCGACGGCCTCTCCGTCGATGCAGGCCCCGTGTCGGCCGAAACCGCCATTGCCGGTGCCGTGCTCGGCGCCGTCGCGCTGCTGGCGCTAGGGTTCGGTGGCGCCGTCGCCGCATTCATCGTGCTTTGCCTGTTGTTTGCCGCCTTCCGCGCGCTGTGCCGCAATCAGATCGGTGGTCAGACCGGCGATACGGTCGGCGCGCTGCAACAGTTTGGCGAGATCGCAACCCTGCTCGTTGCTTCCGTTTCCCTTTCCTGACTCTGTTTCGGAGACTTTGCCCCCATGCCTTTCAAATCGCTTGATGAATTGCGCGCGGCCTGCCTCGATCTGCCCGCCGGCAGCGAAGCCGCAGCAAATGCTGTCGCCCGCCGCCAGGACACGTTAACCAAGCCGCAAGGCAGTCTTGGCCGATTGGAGAGCATCGCCGCCTGGCTTGCCCGCTGGCAGGGCCGCGACATGCCGAAGCTCGACCGCGTCAAGGTCTTCGTCTTTGCCGGCAACCACGGCGTCACCGCACAGGGCGTGTCCGCCTTCCCGTCGGAGGTCACCGTGCAGATGGTCGCGAATTTCGCCGGCGGCGGTGCCGCCATCAACCAGCTCGCCCGCATCGCAGGCGCCGAACTCGACGTCATTCCGCTCGAGCTCGACCGTCCGACTAGCGATTTCACGCAAGTGCCGGCGATGGACGATAAGGCCTTCCTGGCCGCCGTCTCGGCCGGCTACGGCGCCGTGACGAAAGACCTCGACCTCGTCTGTTTCGGCGAGATGGGCATCGGCAACACCACGCCGGCGGCAGCCATTTCAGCCGCCCTGTTCGGCGGCGGCGCGGAAAAATGGACCGGGCGCGGCACCGGCGTGGACGATGCTGGCCTGGTGCGCAAGATCACCGCCATCGAGGCCGGCCTCAAGCGCCACGCCGAGGCCCTTGCCGACCCGCTGATGGTCGCGGCAGCCCTTGGCGGGCGCGAACTCGCCGCCATCTTTGGCGCTACGCTAGCCGCACGCCATCACGGCGTACCGGTGCTGCTCGACGGCTTCGTCTGCACCGCCGCCGCCGCACCCCTGGCAAGATTGCACCCCGCCAGCCTCGCCCACACGCTCGCCGCCCATGTCTCGGCCGAATCCGGCCATCGCCGGCTGCTCGAAGCCCTCGGCCTGCCGCCGCTGCTCGATCTCGGCATGCGGCTCGGCGAAGGCTCCGGCGCCTGCCTCGCCGTCAACATCGTCCGCTCGGCGCTCGAATGCCACGCCCGCATGGCAAGTTTTGCTGAGGCTGGGGTGTCGGAGAAATGATTGATATCTCACGTGGGACGTGGGACGGGCAAAAGCCGTCCCACATTCTCCCTGTGTTCCAGGGCCTTTTCCACCTAAGTCTTTGAAATCTTTGGTGGGTGCGACAGGGATCGAACCTGTGACCCGCTGATTAAGAGTCAGCTGCTCTACCAACTGAGCTACGCACCCACTCGCCGGTAAAACCAGCGTCGGCGGGCATATAGCCGCCGCCATCCGCCATGTCCAGCCCTGCCGGATTCATTTCCCGACAAATCGCCGAAGTGCCGCACTTGGTCAGACAAACAGCTTGCCTTCCGCCATCTTTACCGCATGGCCGCCGATGCGGGCGGCGGCGAGTTTGCCGCCTTCGACATTCAGTTCGAGGCGAATGCGCGCAGGCCGGCCCATCTCCAGCCCTTGCTCGATCCACAGTCGCGAGACCCCGTCTCGCGGGCCGTCGAAATGCATGATCGCGCCGGCGAAGGCGGCGGCCGCCGAACCGGTCGCCGGATCTTCATAGGAGGGACTGCCGGGCACGATCATGCGGACGTGGAAGGCGCTATCGTGGTTCACCGTCTCGCGGCAGTAGACATACGGGCTGGCGAAGGCCCATTCGCTCTTGCGGGGCGCCAGTTCCGACCACGCCTGGTTGTCCAGCTTTATCCGGGCGGCGGCCTCAAGGTCGGCGACCGGGATGGTCACATAAGGCACGCCGGCCGACCAGAATGAGACGCGGTGATTCTCGAAGCCGACTTCGTGTGGCCCCAGCCCAAGTGCCGCGCCGATCGCCTCGGGGTCAGCGACAAGTTCCAGTGGCTCCGGCAGTTTGGCCAGGTCGAACTCGGCAAAAGTAGCGCCATCATGCTTGCTGACGGCGCAGCGCACCGGGCCGATGTTTTCTTCCAGGACAAAAATGCCGGCGGTGTCGCCATCGCCAGCCATTTCGGCAAGCGCGATCGCGGAACCGACAGTCGGATGGCCAGCGAACGGCATCTCATAATCGGGCGTGAAGATGCGGATGCGGGCGCGGTGCTTGGGATTATCAGGCGGCAGCACAAAGACCGTTTCCGACAGGTTGAATTCGCGTGCGGTGGCCTGCATCGCGGCCGTGTCCAGCCCCTTGCTGTCAAGCACGACGGCCAGCGGATTGCCGGCCAGCCGCTCGGTGGTGAACACGTCATAGAGTAAGTAATTCCGGGTCAGCATTGTAGAAAGCCTTCTGCCTCAATCCCAACATGGGCGAAATTTAATTTGATATTTGAACCATTAGGCCTGATCTGTGCACTGATGGGATCATCACTGTTTATAGGGGTCCGGCGTGGACCAGATTGTCAATCTGCCAAAGACGGAATCCACCTCCGACATAGAGACGGCACTCGGGCTTGACCACCTGGGTCTGAAGAAGAATCGGCGTCGCGGCTGGCTTTATGGCATGCTTGTGCTGGTCGTCATCGCCGCAAGCTTCGCCGGCTACCAATGGTACGCCGCGTCTCCAGCCAAGGTCGTCTATACCACGGCGCCGGCCGCTGTTGCCGATCTCACGGTCGAAGTATCGGCCACCGGCACGCTGCAGCCCCTCACCCAGGTCGACATTTCAAGCGAACTGTCCGGCGTCGTCCGCTCGGTCGCGGTCAGCGAGAACCAGCAGGTGAAGAAGGGCGATGTGCTGGCGGCGCTCGACACCGCCAAGCTGGAGGTGCAGATCGAGCGCGCCGAGGCTTCCGCCAAGGCGGCGGCCGCCAATGTCGAGACCGCCACCGTAACCCTCACCGAAAATGAAAGGGCGCTTGTGCGCGCGGCGGCACTCACCAAGCGCGGCATGGCGACGGACCAGTCGCTTGAAGCTGCGACAGCGACGCGCGACCGCTCCAAGGCAGCGCTCGACAGCGCCAAAGCCAGTCTTGCCATCGCCAATGCCGATCTCAAGGCACAGCAGACGGACTTCGCCAAGAGCACCATCTATGCGCCCATCGACGGCATCGTTCTGACGCGCTCGGTCGATCCCGGCCAGACGGTTGCCTCCTCGCTGCAGGCGCCGGTGCTGTTCGTCATCGCCGCCGACCTCAGGAACATGGAGTTGAAGGCAGCGGTCGACGAGGCCGACATCGGCGCGGTCAAGCCTGGCCAGCATGCCCGCTTCACCGTCGACGCTTTTCCGGAACGGCCGTTCGATGCCGAGATCCGCGACATCTCCTATGCTTCGATCACCACCGACGGCGTCGTCACTTACGACGCGCGGTTCGAGGTCGATAATAACGAGCTTCTGTTGCGGCCCGGCATGACTGCCACCGTTTCGGTCGTCACCAAGCAGGCCAAGGGCGTGCTCACGGTGCCGGCCATCGCCTTTCGCTATCGGCCGGCGCAAACAGCCGCCCGCGGGTGGAGCCTGAGCGACCTGTTCACGGGCCGCATGGGCCGTCCCGGCAGCAACCGCCAGCGCCAGGCGACGGCGCAGCCTACCGACGGCTCGCGCACGCTCTACGTGCTGGAGAATGGCCGGCCTCGGCCGGTCAACGTCAAGATCGGCTCCACCGATGGCGAACTGACCGAGATCACCTCCGGTCTCGAAGAAGGTGCGCAAGTCATCACCGCGCAGCAGCGGAGTTGAAATCATGTCAGGCTCGCTGCTCATCACCTTCGACAAGGTCTGGAAAAGCTATGGCCACGGCGAGGCCACGGTCCATGCGCTGGCTGGCGTCGACCTCGCCATCCGCAGCGGTGAATTCGTCGCCATCATGGGACCGTCCGGCTCCGGCAAATCGACGGCGATGAACATCATCGGCTGCCTCGACACGCCGACCGCCGGAACCTACAGCTTCATGGGCATCGATGCTGGCCGCCTCGACCGCAACCGCCGCGCCATGCTGCGCAATCTCTATGTCGGCTTCGTCTTCCAGGGCTACAATCTCCTGCCGCGCACCACGGCAGTGGAGAATGTCGAGCTGCCGCTGATCTATCGCGGCGTCGCCGCCCGCGAGCGTCACGACCTCGCCATGAAGGCGCTGGACGAAGTCGGCCTTGTCGGCCGCGAGCACCACACGCCGGCCGAGCTTTCCGGCGGCCAGCAGCAGCGCGTGGCAATCGCGCGCGCCATCGTCACCAGGCCGACACTGCTCGTCGCTGACGAGCCGACCGGCAATCTCGACACCGCCCGCACGCACGAGATCATGGAGCTCCTGACGCGGCTGAACACCGAGCTTGGCCTGACCATCGCCATGGTTACGCACGAGGCCGACGTCGCTGGTTATGCCGAGCGTACTGTTCGCTTCCTTGATGGCCACGTCGCCTCCGACGCGATGAATCTCGAGGTGGTGTAACCATGATCTGGGAAACCGTCCGCCTCTCGCTGCTTTCGGTCCGCCGCAACGTGCTGCGCTCTTTCCTGACGCTGCTCGGCATTGTCATCGGCGTCGCCGCCGTCA
Source organism: Mesorhizobium sp. WSM4813 (assembly GCF_055811555.1). Taxonomy (NCBI): domain Bacteria; kingdom Pseudomonadati; phylum Pseudomonadota; class Alphaproteobacteria; order Hyphomicrobiales; family Phyllobacteriaceae; genus Mesorhizobium; species Mesorhizobium sp. WSM4813. Next base: position 66,039 of record NZ_JBVVQU010000003.1, on the reverse strand, counting down.
TCGCCATGCTCACCATCGGCTCGGGCACCACCGAAAAGGTAAAGGCCGATATCTCGAAGCTCGGCAGCAATCTGCTCGTTGTTCGTCCCGGCCGCCCGGCCGGACCCGGAGGACTCGACCAGGCCACCCGTCCGCTCGGCAGCAAGGAACTTGCCGCGCTTGTCACCCATCTGAGCGGCGCCCGCGCCATCTCGCCCGCCTCGCAAAAGCAGGTCCGCGTCATCTTCGGCACCGAAAGTCTGACGTCGGGTGTCACAGGCACCGACAGCGCCTATCTCGATGCGCGCGACTGGAAGCTGGTTTCGGGCCGCCCGTTCAGCGATTCGGAAATCCGCTCGGGTACCGGCGTCTGCCTGATCGGCGAAACCGTGCGCCAGCAGTTCTTCGGCGCCGGCGACCCCGAAGGCGAGATCATTCGCGTCAACCGCACCTCGTGCAAGATCATCGGGCTGCTCGAGCCGAAGGGCTACACCGGCTTCGGCCAGGACCAGGACAATGTGGTGCTGATGCCGCTCGTCGCCTATCAACGGCGCATTGCAGGCAACCGCGATATCGACTCGATCTACGTCGCCGCCGACGACCGGACGCCGACCACCGAGCTGCTGCCACGCGTTGAGGACATTTTGCGCGACACACGCCGCATCACGCCGGACCGCGAAGACGATTTCTCGATACGCGACATGACCCAGATCGCCGACGCCATGGCGAGCGCCACCACGACGATGACTGGCATGCTGGGCGCGGTCGCCGGCGTCAGTCTGTTGGTCGGCGGCATCGGCATCATGAACATCATGCTGGTGTCGGTCACCGAGCGCACTCGCGAGATCGGCATCCGGCTGGCCATCGGCGCGCATGAAAAGCACATCCTCATCCAGTTCCTGGTCGAGGCGACCGTGCTGTCGCTGCTCGGCGGCATCATCGGCATCCTGATCGGCCTGGCGCTGGCCGGCCTCGCCTCGCTGACGCTGGCGATCCCGTTTGCGCCAAGCCCGGCAGTGATCCTGCTCGCTGTCGGCTTCTCGGCGCTGATCGGCATGGTGTTCGGTTTCTTCCCGGCCCTGCGCGGCGCGCGGCTCGATCCGATCGACGCGCTCAGGCATGAATAGCGCGGCGGAGCGTGCGCCGCCCTTCAGCCGTTCCCCAAAATTATTGACATTGCCCTCACCCTGCCTCTGTCGCGAAACAATCCGCGGTGATAGCAATCGCCTTGGGCGATATGGGGGGAATAGTGGGATGAGCAGGAAAGAGCGAGTGGCTTTGGTGACGGTGATCATCGAGGCTGCATTGGCGGGCCTTTGGTGGTACTTGGCCAGCTATGGCATGGCCAACCCCGATCATGTCACCGCCGATTTCCAGCAGGTTGTCGGTCAGACGATGGGAACGGCGATGGGTGCGCTGTTGGGTATCGGCGTCATGCTGTTTTTCGTCGCCGCCCGCAACGACCGCAAAACCGTCGAAAACAAAATGCGTCGTTAGAGCGACGTGCTCCCACTTGAACGCACAAAAGTACGTTCTAACACGTTGAAGAATCTGCGCTTCGTGCTTTCCGAAAATCGATTCCGATTTTCGGTCGATACGTTAGTCCTTGCCGGCAAAATGCCACTCGATCAGTGGCTTCATGTGCGGCATAAGCCCGTCCGGCAGGTCATCGGCATTGCGGATGATGACAGGCCCGTCGATTTCCGGCTCTGCCTCGGCCGCGACAAAGGCACTAATGCGCTGCGCGACCTCGTCGGCGGATGCCGTCTCGCGATAGCGGCGAAAGATCACCGTGCCGGTTGCCGTCGACAGGGCATAGTAGCGCCTGCCGCGTGTCACGTCGGCAAGGTCGAGGCCGGTTTCTTCCCGCACTTCGCGGATCATGTTGAAATCGACATCGACAAGGCCGTCGCGGAAATCGGTCGGCTCGAACGAGCCGGCGGCGAAGTAGACGCGGCCGGCATTGACCGTGTGCCGCGCCATGCGGATCGCCACCAGCGCATTGTCGCCGGCGACCAGCATGGCATGGGCATAGGCGTGCTCGGCCCCAGCCACCTGCCGGTTGCCGCGCCAAAGCATGAAGGTCGAGTAGCGCACCGCATGGCAGCGGCCGACGAGGCTGTTGTCGCGATAACTGAGCGCCGAAAGCAGCACCACGGTGCCGTCGAACAGCGCCGGATTGGCCGCGGTCTCGCGCCGCCAATTCTCGGCGATCGCTTGTGCATTGTCGCGTTCGAACGGATGCGGGCCAGGGTCGAGCCTGACGTCGACGGCGTCGACCGGCAAGATGATGTTGCGCGGCAGGTCGAAGCTCAACGGAACGATCCTCAACCTATGTCCAGGGTGATCGCCACCGGACAATGATCCGACGCCTTCGGCCGGTCCCAGCCGGCACGCGGAAAGCGGTCCACCTCCTGGCCCGCCGGAAAAATCGTGCGCCAGGGCTGGCCATTGCGGATGATGTCGGGAACGGCCGTCGCGTTCTTGGCTGCCAGACCCTTCGACAACAGAATGTAGTCGAGTTGGCACAGATGCCGCTCTTGCGGTCCGCGCGTATGATATAAAGTCCAACGATCCATCTCCGGGCGTCGCTCGACCGCATTCTCGCAAAAGCCGCCGGTGGTGAGCACGTTGAGGCAGGACTGGCTCTCATCGATCACCTCGAAGCGGTAGCCGTCAAAGGCGTCGCCGGAGATCTTCACGCGCTGGCGATAGTCGTTCATGTCGCCGCAGATCGCCCAGCTTTTGTCAGCAGCGTGATCCCCACCGAAACGCTCCTCGATGATCCGGCGCACCGCTTGCGCCTCGGCCATGCGCAGCGGCATTGTCGCCTGGCGCCCGTCGAGACCGTTGCGGGGCGAGCCCATCGACTTGAAATGCACCAGATAAAGCGTCAGCGGCACGCCGCCGACAGTCAGGTCGATTTCCAGGCAGTCGCGCCGGAAGATGCGCTGGTTGGCCTGATGCCCAAACGCTGCCAGTTCCGGCGTGTGCAGGCCGAACTGTTCGAACGTGACATAGGCGTGGCTTGTCATGCGCACGAATTCGATCGGCTGGCCCTGCGCGGTCTCGTTGCGCATCATCACGGCGAGGTCGATGCCGCGCGAATCATTGCCGGCGGTGGTGTATTTCTGCCGGTAGCCATGCCCGACCATCTTGAACAGATAGCCATATTCGAAAGCTTTCAGGGCCTCGATATTGTCGACCTCCTGCATGCAGATGATGTCGGCGCGGGTGGCCGCGATGGCCAGCGCCGTCAATTGCCGCGTATCGTCGGATTGCGCGATCGCCCGCGCCTGCTCCAGCATCTTGTATTCGGCCTCGCTCTGGATGTCGAACAGCGCCAGCGTGCGATCTTCGTTGAGCTGGTTGCGGTATCCGGAAAAATCGAACCTGTTCATCAGGTTTTCGACATTGAAGGTGGCGAGGCGCAGCGACATGGCGGTGACCTTTGCCCACATGCGCGCTCGAAAACAAGGGCCTGCCCTGCCCGTCATGGTTGACGAAACCTTTCCGTTCATCCTCCGTTCAGGCGCGAAGTTCCATGAATGACATTGTTCCTCGCCGGGCGTGGGGCCTGAAGTCTCTTGGAGAGTGCAATGAAACCGCTCTTTTCTTTTTCTGTCCGATCCGGGCTGCTGGCGCTGGGTCTTCTGGCCGGCCTGTCGGCCCCCTCGCTTGCCGGCCCAATTGCCAGATCCGTACTGCCGGTGCCGGCCAACGCTGTCGCCCCCGACATTGTGCCGGTCCGCGAGAGTTGGGCCGGCGGCAACGACAGGCGGTTGCAGAGCCAATGGCGCTGGCGCAATCGGCACGGCGCCCGGGAGTGGCGGGGCGGCGGTGATCATCGGAGATGGCGCGGTCGCAACGAAGCCTGGAGATGGCGTGGCGACAACGACGACTGGCGCTGGCGCCACCGTCGTCATCATCGCCGTCATTTCAACGATTCCGCGATCTTTTTCGGCCTCGGCCTCGGGCTGCCCGCCTACAACTATTATAGCGGGCCGAGCTACTATGATCCGAGCTACTACCCGCGCCGGCGTCAGTATCGCACACAAAGACTTTCCAGCGCCCATGTCCGCTGGTGCTACGACCGCTACCGGTCATATCGCGCCTGGGACAACACGTTCCAGCCCTATGGCGGTCCGCGCCAGCAGTGCTGGTCCCCTTACAGCTGAGCGGAGCGACTGGTCAACTCGAAACGGCGCCGCGCGTCGGGGCGCCGTTTTCATTTGGCCCACTTCTTGTGAAGCTCTTTCCGCCCTTTCTGAGCGATGATAACGCTATGTTTATCAGGCAGGCCTAATTACCTTGCCGATCGCACCACATGAAATGCGACGATCGCCGGGGATTGGGCGCGCGATGGCTGAAGACGAAAACAGGGACAAACGCAGGCAGCGCGTCTTCAAGGGCGCGACGATCCTGACCGGCATGACCAATTCCGAGGTCACGTGCACAGTGCGCAACATGCATGACGGCGGCGCCGAGCTGAAGGTCTCGATCGACGCACGCGTGCCCGACGAGTTCCTGCTCTATGTGCCGACCGACGGCATCGCCTACAAAGCAGTGGTCCGCTGGCGCCGCGAGGACCGCATCGGCATCATGTTCACCGGCACCGAGCCAAAGCCCCACTGGCACTACGGCTAAAACGTTAATTCGCAAATTCGTATCCGGAACAACAGATCCAGGACACAAAAAGCCGGCGGACCACACCGCCGGCTTTTCTGTGCAATGATGAAATTGCAAATTAGTTCTTGGCCTTGTCGACCAGCTTGTTCTTCGAAATCTCCCGCGCGCCCGCAGGACGAAGCCCGAGGACGCGCAAGGAAATAAATGTGGCTTTCGATCAGTTCTTGGCCTTGTCGACCAATTTGTTCTTCGAAATCCACGGCATCATCGCGCGCAGCTTGGCGCCGACTTCCTCGATCTGGTGGCTGTCGTTGTTGCGGCGGATGCCCTTGAAGCGCGACATGCCGGCGCGGTATTCCTGCATCCATTCCGAGGTGAACTTGCCGGTCTGGATATCCTTCAGCACGCGCTTCATCTCGGCCTTGGTGTCGGCGGTGATGATGCGCGGGCCCGAAACATATTCGCCCCATTCGGCGGTGTTCGAGATCGAGTAGTTCATGTTGGCGATGCCGCCTTCATAGATCAGGTCGACGATCAGCTTGACCTCGTGCAGGCACTCGAAATAGGCCATCTCCGGCGCGTAGCCGGCTTCCACCAGCGTCTCGAAACCAGCGCGGATCAGTTCGACCAGGCCGCCGCACAGCACAACCTGCTCGCCGAACAGATCGGTCTCGCATTCCTCGCGGAAATTGGTCTCGATGATGCCCGAACGACCGCCACCGACGCCGCAGGCATAGGATAGGGCCAGATCGAGCGCATTGCCCGAAGCATCCTGGTTGACGGCGACCAGGCACGGCACGCCGCCGCCCTTCTGGTATTCGCCGCGCACCGTGTGGCCGGGCCCCTTCGGCGCGATCATGACGACGTCGACCGAGGCCTTCGGTTCGATCAGGCCAAAGTGCACGTTGAGGCCGTGGGCGAAGGCGATCGCCGCGCCATCGCGGATGTTCGGTGCGATCTCGGATTTATAGATGTCGGCCTGCAGCTCGTCCGGCGTCGCCATCATCATCAGGTCGGCCCATTTGGCGGCTTCCGCCACGCTCATCACCTTGAGCCCGTCGGCCTCGACCTTTTGGGCGGTTGCCGAGCCGGCCTTGAGGCCGATGGCGATATCCTTGACGCCGGAATCCTTGAGGTTGAGCGCATGCGCCCGGCCCTGGCTGCCATAACCGATGATGGCTACCTTCTTGCCCTTGATCAGGTTGAGATCGGCGTCGCGATCGTAATAGACACGCATTTTTCTTTCCTTCCCGTTTTGAATTCAGAGCATGATGCCGAAAAGTGTGAAGCGGTTTTCGGACGACATCATGCTCTATCTCTTTGATTTAGAGCCGGATTCAGATTTCAGGTCGACTTGACCTAAAATCATCCGGCTCTAGGGGGCCTTGCGGCCCGGTTTTTGCTCCATAAAGAGCGAGAAACTGCTGCGTCGCCCGGACGGCATCGCCGCCGATCCCCGCATCAGTCAATTCCAGCCGGTCGCCCAGCAGAAGGCGGATCTGCACATCGCGGGCGACCAGCCCGAAAAAGGTGCGGAATGCCGTTTCGGCATCCGAGAACTCGATAATCCCGGCCTGCCGGCCGGCCTCCAGCACCGGCTTCAGGCGCCGGGCCAGCGCGAAGCGGCCGTTCTCCAGCACGATGGCGCCAAGATCGTCCTTGCCGTCTTTGCGCCGGATTGGGCCGGCACGGCCAACCGCCACCCGGTTGAGCGCGATCGAGGTGTCGCTGGAAATCACCTTGAGCCAATCCGAAGCGAAGCGCTCGAGGCTCGCCGTCAGCGAAGCAAGGTCGAGCCCCCTGCGGTCGACCGGCACCACTCGCACCTTGGACGCTTGCCATTGCACCGTTGCTGTCAAAAGCCCGTCGCGATCGCCGAACCATTTGTAGAGCGTTTCCTTGGAACAGCTCGCCCGCCGCGCCACCGCGGTCATGGTCAACTGATCGCCCTCCTCGACCAGCAGGCGAAGTGCGGCGTCGAGCACGGCTTTCTGCCGCTCCGTCAGCGCTTCACCGGTGTCGATGTCAACGCTTGCCTGCAACAAACTCTTTTCCTGCTCGATGATGGCGACGTTCGCTCAAGGCCGTACCGTACGTTACGGTTCGGTGCATTTATGGCGTATTGTCGAAAACGGTGCAAGCACTATCTCCGTTTTTGACGTCTTCCAAACCGGAATGGCCTTCACTGAAACGGCCTTACAGGAACGGCGTGGCGCGGAGAGAAAAATGCTCGTCGGCCTGCTTGCATTGACTGTTACCGCCGCTTTCGCTGGCGCCGCCATCTACATCAGCGTCGCCGAGCAGCCGGCGCGGCTTCGCCTCGATGACCGTGCACTGCTGCAGGAATGGCAGCCCGCCTACAAGCGCGGCGCCGCTATGCAGGCGTCGATCGCCGTTGTCGCCTGTGTTCTTGGTGTCGTTGCCCGGTGGCAGACCGGCAGTCTCGCCTATCTGGTCGGGGCGGTGCTGATCATCCTGCCCTGGCCATGGACGCTGATCGCAATGATGCCGACAAACCGACTGCTGGAGGCGATGGACGCGGCCGCCGTCAATCCAAAGGCCCGGGCATTGATCGTCAAATGGGGTAATCTGCATCTGGTCCGCGTCGCGCTTGGCGTTCTGGCGGCACTGGCATTCCTCTGGGGTAGTGCCTGACGTCGCTACAACCGATCTTCAGCGCCAAGGGCCACATCACTCCGGCATGGCCGGATGGCGTAGCCGTCCAAGCAGAGCCGACAGGGTTTCCAGGTCATCATTGGAAAGCTTGGCACCGACCAGCTCCGCGATCGATCGTCCGTAGACGGCCCACATGCGGCGGCGCGTCTCGCGCCCCTTCCCCGTAATGCGGACCGTCTGTCCGCGACCGTCATCGGCAACCCTGAGCTTCTCGACCAGCCCGTCCGCTTCGAGCCGCGCCAGTAGCCGGGAGATGTTGTATTGCGCAAACAGTGTGCGCTCGATCAGCTGGAACGGCCGCAAGCCGCCCTCGCCCGCTTCGGCAAGCTCATGCAGCACGTCGTACCAGGCAAGCGGCGGTAAGCTGCTGTCCTTCAACGCGTCTTCGGCTCTTTCCACCAGCTGGCGCGAAACGCGCATCAGGCGGGCCCAGGCTTTGATGGCCGCGGGCGAAGGGTCGGCTTTCTCCGTCATGATTGCAGTATAGGCGATAGATGCAATTGCATCAAGATTGACAGTCGATGCAATTGCATTTATATAGATGCAACTGCATTGATATCGGAGCACTGCCATGAAACATGAAATCTGCAAGGTCGCCGACATCCCGGAGACGGGCAGCCTGGTGACCGACAAGCTCGTTCTCGTCAGCCATCACCTTTGTCCCTATGTGCAGCGTGCGGCGATCTCGCTCGCCGAAAAGGACGTGCCGTTCGAACGCCTCACCATCGATCTCGCCAACAAGCCGGCCTGGTTCAAGGCGATATCGCCCCTCGGCAAGGTACCGCTGTTGCGCGTCCAGCAGAATGGCGTGGAAACCGCGATCTTCGAATCGGCAGTCATCCTCGAATTCCTTGAGGAAACGCTGGCCAACCCACTCCACCCTCCCGACCCGCTGGCCCGTGCCCGGCATCGCGCCTGGATCGAGTTCGGTTCGGCCATCCTCAACGCCATCGGCCGACTCTATTCTGCACCGAGCGAGGCCGCCTTCCTTGCCGAAAGCCAAGGTCTGTCGGCAATGTTCGATCGTCTCGAAATAGAACTGGCGGCTGGCCGAGCTGGGCCATGGTTCGCCGGCGAGTGCTTTTCATTGGTCGATGCTGTCTATGGACCAATCTTCCGCTATTTCGACGCCTTCGATCGGATCGGCGATTTCGGCATCCTGAGCGGAAAGCCGCGTGTCGAGGCCTGGCGGAAGCGATTGCACGAACGCAAGTCGGTGAAGGACGCTGTCGCCCCGGATTACCCACAGCGCCTTCTTGCATTCCTGCAAGCGAAGGGTTCACATCTTTCGAACCTCACCCGCCGCAACGAGGCGGCCACTGCGCTTCCTTGATCCCGATCCGCCTGAACGGATCGACCACGGTTCCAGCCACCATCGATCTTCAGCGGTATCGCCAAATCAAGCCGTCGCTCTTGGCATTGCCACTCCTGGCATTGATGGTTAGGTCTCGGTAGCGTCGAAAGCGTTCCGCGCGTCGCGCACAGCGCCATGATTGAGCTCGGCCCACTGGAGCAGCTGGTGCAGGGGTCCGAACATCGAGCGTCCGAGATCGGTCAGACTGTATTCGACGCTCGGCGGCTTGGTCGGGAACACCTCGCGATGGACGTAGCCGTCGCGCTGCAAATCGTGCAGCGTCTGGGTGAGCATGCGCTGTGAAATGTCGGGCACCAGCCGCCGCAATTCGCCGAACCGGTAGGGCTTTTCGGCCAGCGCCATCATCAGCAGCGAACTCCATTTGTTGCTGATACCCTGGATCACATCGCGAACCGGACAGTCCGCAATGTTGCCCCCGCCGCTGCCCGCTTTGTAAATCTCGAGTTTCGATCTCAGACCGACGATTTTGCCGTCCATCGCTGGTTCCCTGCGCCTGCCTACCTCCCGCAAAACTGCCTTCTTTACGGAGATCGGTCAATTCCTATTTTAGTGCTGGTCTCTTTTTGAGACTTATATAAGCACCCGCCGCTCCGGCGCACCGACAGGACTTCCCATGACCGAAACCCTTCTCGTCACCGGCGCCTCCGGCCAGCTCGGCCGCGGCGTCATCCATCATCTGCTGGACACGCTCAAGGTTCCGCCCGCACGCATCATCGCCGCCACCCGTAATCCGGAAAACCTCGCCGCCCTGGCGACGCGCGGCGTTGCCATCAGGCAAGCCGATTTCGATGACACGGCGTCGCTCGTCGAGGCATTCAAGGGCGCCGGCAGGGTCCTGATCATCTCGACCGGCGAGATCGACCTTGGGGGCAAGCGCCTCAAGCAGCATGAGAATGCAGTCGCAGCTGCCAAGAAGGCCGGTGTTTCGCATCTGCTCTACACCTCGATGCCCAATCCCGAGCCGGGATCGCCGGTGCTGTTTGCGGGCGATCACTACGGTACCGAGCAGGCGATCAAGGCGAGCGGCATCCCCTACACGATCTTCCGCAACGGCTGGTATCAGGAGAACCTGTTCATGTCGCTGCCGCACGCCATTGCCTCGGGGCAGTGGTACACATCGGCGGCCGACGGCCGCATCGCCCATGGCGCTCGCGACGATATGGCCGCGGCAATCGCCGCCGGCCTTGCTTCGGGCGTTTCGGAAAGCACCACTTACACGCTAACGGGTCCGCAGGCCCATACGGTCGCCGAGATCGCAGCGCTGGTGACCGACGTCACCGGCAAGCCCATCGAGGTCGTCCAGCTTTCGGACGAGGCGTTGACCGAGGGCCTGAAGGCATCAGGCGTTCCCGAGGGATTCGCCCCCGTCGTCACTTCCTTCGACACCAACACGCGCTCCGGCCGCATCGGCATGGTGACCGACGCGATCGAGACACTTTCAGGCAGGAAACCGAAATCGTTGAGGCATTTCCTCGAGGCGAACAAGGCAGCTCTGGCCGGCTGAGCCAGAGATGAGAGTGCCGGACTTTCGAAGCCGGCGGGACAGCGCCCCCCTCTGTCCTACCGGACATCTCCCCCACACGGGGGGAGATTGGCCGTCACCGAGGCTTTCGCCAATCTTCAGCGTCGCAGGAAGAATGTAAGGCCGAAGCTGCCGATCTCCCCCCTTGTGGGGGAGATGTCCGGCAGGACAGAGGGGGGCGCGAAGGATCGCAACGGAACGGCTCATTATTTTGCGCCGCCCCTAGATAGCCACCTGCGTTCCGATCTCAACCACACGTCCGGTCGGGATCTGGAAATACTCGGTCGCATCCGCTGCCGTGCGCGCCAACCCGATGAACAGCTTGTCCTGCCACACCGGCATGCCGGAATTGGGTGACGCCTTGAGCGAGCGCCGCGACAGGAAGAAGGACGTTGTCATGATGTCGAACTTCCAGCCCTGCTTGCGGCAGATCGCCAGCGCACGCGGGATGTTGGGCTGCTCCATATAGCCGAAGGTCAGCGTCACCCGCATGAACAGTTCGTTGATCGTTTCCATCTTGACCCGCTCGCTATCGGGCACCTTCGGCTGCTGCGCCGTCACCACCGAAAGAATGACGTTCTGTTCGTGCAGCACCTTGTAATGCTTCAGGCTGTGCATCAGCGCAGTCGGCGCGCTGACCGGATCGCTGGTCAGGAACACGGCCGTGCCGGACACCAGCTGCGGCTTCTTCTTCAACAAATTGGCGGCAAGGAAATCGAGCGGAATCTCGTTCCTGCGCGTCTTGTCGAACAGATAGCGGCTGCCGCGTATCCAGGTCCCCATGATCAGCCCCATGATGCAGGCGACAGCGATTGAAACCCATCCGCCTTCCATGAATTTCACAATATTCGCCAGGAAGAAGCCCGTGTCTATCGTGCCAAACAGCAGCGCCAGCGTCGCAGCGAGCGCGGTCTGCCATTTCCATTGCCACCGCATCACCACGAACAGCAAAATCGTCGTCATCAGCATCTCGCCTGTCACCGAGATTCCATAGGCGGAAGCGAGCGAACTCGAACTGCCAAAGCCGACGACGAGCAGCATTACGCCGAGCGCGAGAATGAGGTTCACGCGTGGCATGTAAATCTGGCCAAGCTGCATCTCGGAAGTATGCTGAACTTCGATTCTGGGCAGAAGATTGAGCTGCACCGCTTGCCGGGTCAGCGAAAACGCCCCGGAGATAACGGCTTGACTGGCGATGACAGTCGCCGCCGTTGCGAGCCCGACCATCGGTATCAGTGCCCAATCCGGCAGCATCTGGAAGAACGGATTGTCGGGCACGCCGCCGTGAGCAAGAACGAATGCGCCTTGCCCAAAATAGCTGAGCAGCAGGCAGGGAAAGACAATCCAGAACCACGCCAGCACGATTGGTCGGCGACCGAAATGTCCGAGATCGACGTAAAGCGCTTCGGCACCGGTAACCGCCAGGAAAACCGCGCCGACGGTGAGAAACGCGCCCGCTTTGGCCTCGGCAAGGTAGGCGACAGCATAATAGGGGTTGATTGCCAAAAGCACCGACGGATCGTCGCTAATGTGCATCAGTCCGGCAATGCCGATCGCCAGGAACCAGAGCCCCGTCACCGGCCCGAAAACCGAGGCCACTCTGCCGGTCCCGAAGCGCTGCACGGCGAACAAGACGGCAAGAATCACCAATGTAATGGGAACCACATATGGATCGAACGCCGGGGTCACGACGCTCAGCCCTTCCACCGCTGAAAGCACCGAAATGGCCGGCGTTATGATCGCGTCGCCGAAAAAAAGTGCGGCTCCACACAGACCGATGACAAGAATGATGCCGGAACCAGCCGGATAGGCTTTCCGCGCCAGCGCCATAAGCGACAGGGTACCGCCTTCACCCTTGTTATCCGCCCGAAGCACGAAGGCGACGTACTTGATTGTCACGATAATCGTCAGTGCCCAGACGATCAGCGACAGAATGCCCAGAACGGCACTGCGCGGATCGGTGCCGGACGAAGCATGCAGTGCTTCGCGAAGCGCATAGATCGGGCTGGTGCCGATATCGCCATAGACCACGCCCAGCGCGCCCAGCATCAAAACCTTGGTACTGTGCTTTTCGACCTCAGGATGGCTTGATTGTTCGACGGGTTCTGCCTCACTACCACTGTTGGTAAGGGCCATGGACGACACTCCGATAAGCGCGCGGTGCTCTACGCTTGCTGCGATGCAATATCAAGTGCCCCAACGTGATGGCTGCCATGTCCGCAAAGCGAGGCTTCCATCTCTACCACCCACAGGCCCTCAGAAATCTTTTGACCGTACCGGCCATGCCATACTCCAACGCATCGGCTGTCAACCCATGTCCGATCGACACTTCGGCCAATGCCGGGATGCGCTTTGCCAACGCCGGCAGGTTGTTCACCACCAGATCATGCCCGGCATTGACCTGAAGCCCGGCGGCAAGCGCGGCATCCGCGGTTTTTCCCAATCTTTCCAGCTCCTTCGCCGCTTTTGCCGAATCGGAATGATAGCTGCCATATGGACCGGTGTAGAGCTCGATCCGGTCGGCGCCGGTGTCGCGCGCGGCCTTCATGCCTGCCGGATCCGGGTCGGAAAACAACGACACGCGAAAGCCCCCCTTTTTCAGGCGTTTGACGATCGGTGTCAGGAACGCCGTCTCGGCGACGAAGTTCCAGCCATGGTCGGAGGTGGCCTGGGCAGGGTCGTCGGGCACCAGCGTCACCTGCTCCGGCTGGTGCTTTTCCACAAGCGCCAGGAAATCCTCGCTCGGATAGCCCTCGATGTTGAACTCCGCCTGGGGGAATTCGTCGTCGATCAGCGCCCTGATCTCCGGCAAGTCGGAATGCCTGGTGTGCCGCTCGTCGGGCCGCGGGTGCACGGTCAGGCCATGCGCGCCCTCGGCCAGCGCCAGGCGCCCGAGCCCGATGAGGCTTGGCCACGGCAGGTCGCGCCGGTTGCGCAGCATGGCAATGGCATTGAGATTGACGGAGAGTTTTGCAGGCATGGCTTCTCGGGTCCGGATGTATTTGCGGCCATCTATACCGCCTTTGGCGGGAACAGACAGGGGGTTTCCGGTGTTCCAGAGGGAGGTATAATATCCAGCAAGAGGAAGACCCGTGAATTATCTTGAAGACGTGCCGGCGGTTCGCCGCATCGACACCGACCGCGACGACCTGTTCGCCATCGACGTCGTCGGCCATGTCACGGCGGCCGATGCGGAAAACCTGTTCGGATTGCTGGAGGCGGCCTACGCGCTGCACCCGAAAATCGATGTGATGGTGCGCCTGATCGACCATGAAGGCGTCGATTGGGCCGAAGTGTCGGACGAAACGCTTGAACAGGGAACGGCCCATGCCGTGGAGCATGTCGGCCGCTGCGCTGCGGTCGGCGAGCCGAACTGGGTACCCAGCGCACAGAGCTTGCTGCCTGGCTCCTCGCCCGTCGAGATCAGGCATTTCGAGGCAGAGGACGAAGCGGCCGCCTGGGAATGGCTGGGTGCCAAGCCGATTAGTGCGCCGGTGATGCCAGCAGGGTCATGATGGTGACGCGGGATCGACCCTATCTGACAATCGTCAGCCGTTCGGCCGCGCGCGTGATCGCGGTGTAGAGCCAGCGCTGGCGGGTTTCCTTGAACGCCCAGCTTTCGTCGAAAAGCACGATCTCGTTCCATTGCGAGCCTTGCGACTTGTGCACGGTCAGCGCGTAGCCATAGTCGAAATCGTCGAAGCGCTTTTTCTGCTGCCAGGGAATGTCGGCGTCCGGGTCCTCGAACGCCGCTTTAAGCAGCTTGATCTTGGCAACGCCGCGGTCCGGATCGTCCTCCTCCGGTGAGACCAGCAAATTGATGCCGGGTTTCACCGTCTCGCGCGACGAGGTCATTACTTTCCACAACGAGCCGTTGAGCAACCCCTTGGCCGGGTCGTTACGCAGGCAGACGAGCTTGTCGCCCGCTTGTGGAAAGTCGGCATTGAACCCTTTCAGTTCGCGAAGTCGCTGATTATAGCGACGCCGCGTCCTGTTGGTGCCGACCAGCACCTGGTCCGCCTTCAGCACCAGTTCCTGGGTGACGTCTTCCTTGCCAATCACCTGCGCCGTGCCATAGTCGCCGCGCATGAATTCGCGGCCCTCGCGCACGTCCAGCGCCAGCCGGATGATCGGGTTGTCGCGCGCCTGGCGGTGGATCTCGGTGAGCAGAATATCCGGCTCATGGTCGGTGAAAAAGCCGCCGCCCGAGATCGGCGGCAACTGGCCGGGATCGCCGAGAACCAGGATCGGCGTGCCGAAACTCATCAGGTCGCGGCCGAGTTGCTCGTCGACCATCGAACATTCATCGATGACCACGAGCTTGGCCCGCGAAATCGGGCTCTGCCGGTTGAGCGAAAAGGTTGGCGACATCGAAGTCTTGCCGGTCACCTCGTCCGCCACCGATTCCTCGCCCTTCGGCCGGTAGATCAGCGAATGGATAGTGCGGGCGTTGACCGCGCCCTTGGAACGCAGCACCTGCGCCGCCTTGCCGGTGAAGGCGGCGAACTGCACCTGGCCGTCGACATGCTCGGCAAAATAGCGCGCCAGCGTCGTCTTGCCGGTACCGGCAAAGCCGAACAGCCGGAAGAGCTGCGGCTTTCCGGCCTTGAGCCAGGTGGCGACCGCTTTCAGCGCATCGTCCTGTTGAGGAGAGAATTCCATCAGCGCGAGAGACCGGATTCGCGAGGGAAAGACAAGGCCGACGACTACCGCCACCAAGATCATCGGCGGCGGGCCAATCGCCCCGATTACACAAGCTATCAGGCAGAGATCGGAACGTAAAGAGAACGAAGTCGAGCCGCCACGACCTAGCCGGTCGGGCCGCCACGACCTTCGGTCGGGCTGGGATCGTTCTCGAGCAGGATCGGCTTGCCGTGCGGTGTTGCGTGTGCCGCGCGTTCCCAGGCGGCGGCCAGCGTATCGACATCGCCCTTGCCGGCAACGCCTTTGGCCGACAGCAAATTTTCCAGCGCCGCCAGCCAGTGCTCGTAATAATCGTGGCCATCGCTTGCGGCACCCGGCTTCTTGACCTCGGCGGACAAGGCGTCCGCCCATTCGCTCCAGGAAAACAGGCCCTTGTCGTGCAGCGCGACCGTCATGGCGAAGGCTTCCGCTTGCCATGGCTCTGCGAACACCGGCGCATCGACGCCCGCCGGCAGCGTGGCGGTGGCCGACTTCGCCTCACGCCGGCTCAAGATAGCTCTCCCAAGCGTCGATCGACACGGTCAGCGTCGGGTCGGCGCCCTCGCCCCAGATTTCGGCGCCGTCGAAAGCCACCGTATAGACCCATTGCGGGTTCTCGCCCTCGCCGTGCGCATTGGTATCGGGGAAGACAAAACCATCGCGTATCGCCTCGATGACGCCTTGCCTGCCGCGTGCGTAGCGCGGCAGCCTTGTGTGGCCGGTCGGATGAAAATTCTTCGTCCGCACGAGGTCGCCCGCCATGAACCGCGCCGGTGTGGCAACCGGCCGGTCGCAGGGGCCGCCCATGGCCAGCACCGCCGGCACGTTTTCGGACTTCAGCACCCGTTTTGGCGTCGCCGCTGGATCAACCGCCTTGCCCGCGGCCAGATCGCGGTCGCTGACGAAGCCGTGCCGCTTCAGCAAGGTCTCGAGCGCCTTGATCCAGATCTCGTAGTAGCTCGAGCCATAATAGTCGGCAGGATGCAGCGATTCCCGCGCATGCCGGCTCTCGTCGATGGTCCAGGCGCCCATGGCGCCGGCGCACAAGGTCACGCCAAGCGCCCGCCTTTCCCAGTCGGCATGGAAACAGGGTTCGTCCTTTTCGGGCGCGACCGGCCCGAACCCCATCTGCCCGCCGAGATCCTGCGGCCCGTTCATGCCGGCTCCCGCGCCAGTCCGGTGCCGATCATCGCGTCGCGCGTCACCAGATCCGCCAGCCGCTCCTCGCTCCAGCCGTCGGTGCCCTTCGGCCGCATCGGCACGACCAGGTAACGCAGCTCGGCGGTAGAATCCCACACCCGGATCTTTGTCGTTGCCGGCAAGATCAGCCCGAATTCCTCGAGCACGCCGCGCGGATCGATGACCGCGCGCGAACGATAGGGCGGCGCCTTATACCAGACCGGCGGCAGGCCGAGCACCGACCACGGATAGCAGGAACACAGCGTGCAGACGACGAGGTTGTGCGTGTCCGCCGTGTTGAAGACCGCCTGCATGTGCTCGCCCTGCCGGCCGGTGTAGCCGAGCGAGCCGATCGCCGCCGTCGCGTCGCGTTTCAGCCAGGCGGCAAAGTCCGGCTCGACCCACGCCTTGGCCACCACCTTGGCGCCGTTGCGCGGGCCGACTTTTGTCTCATAGGTGTCGACGATCACGTCGATCGCAGCCGGATCGATCAGCCCTTTCTGGGTGAGGATCGTCTCCAGCGCGCGCACCCGGGCGGCAAAAGGATCAAGCTCGTTGTCGTGATCGTGATTGTGGCTGTGGGACATCGCCGCAAATTACGGCTGCAAGCATCCCACCGCAAGCGCCGCATCTTGGGCCAGCAGACATCGGGCGCACCGACGACCTTGCGGCTTCTATTCCGCTGCCGCCCTCTGCGGCTCGCCTTGCAACTTCAAGAAGCCTTCGACACGCCGTGGTTCGGTGGTCATATCTGGTGTAACTCGCAGCCTCGTGCCGCGGTTTCACCAAATAGAATAGAAGGCGCCGAAGCAGTGCACAACAAAGCGACAACTACCGAAGCATCGGCCACAGCGTCGCCGCCAGCAGCACGCCCATAGCGATGTTGAACCATTTCAGTCGTACCGGATCCGACAGAAAACCGCGCAGCGCCGTGCCGAAACCTGCCCACACCGAAACGCTCGGCAGGTTGACGACGGTGAACGCTATCGAGATCAACGCCACCGAGAGAAACGGATGCTCCGGAATGGCATAGACGGCCATGGCGGTGATCGCCATCACCCACGCCTTCGGATTGACCCACTGGAACGCTGCCGCATCGATGAACCGCATCGGTCGCGACTTGGCCTCGTCCTTTCCGCTGAGCGAACGCGACACAGCGATCTTCCAGGCGAGATAGAGCAGGTAGACGCCGCCCGCGATCTTCAATCCGGTGTGCAGAACCGGAAATGCCGCCAGCACCACGCCCAGACCGAAGCCGACGGCAAGCAACAGCACAAGGAAGCCGATGCTGATGCCCAGCATGTGCGGAATGGTTTTGGCGAAACCGAAGTTCACGCCGGAAGCCAAAAGCATGAAGTTGTTCGGACCCGGCGTGATCGAAGTCACGAAGGCATAGACCAGCAGGGCAAGAAATGCATCGAGGGTCATTGGCTTCTCCCAAGCAGGTCAGCAATGTTGTCCTTTTACCTCAGACGCACAAAGGCCACCTTACGGCGGCAGCCGGGCCAGAAGGTCAGGATCAACGCGACAGAATAAATACAGGCGGTGCCAGAGCACTGGACCCTAAGCGCCGGATGATTACATCCCCTGTGGGCCGCGGTTCATCGCCGCCACGCCGGTCCGGCAGATCTCGACCAGCCCGAGCGGTTTCATGATGGCGATGAACTGGTCGATCTTGGAGCCCTTGCCGGTGATCTCGAAGATGAAATGCTCGGTGTTGGCGTCGATGACGCTGGCGCGGAAGGCATCGGCCAGCCTCAGCGCCTCGACGCGACCTTCGCCCGTGCCGGCCACTTTCACCAGCGCGAGCTCCCGCTCCAGCGGCCGGTCCTGGCCGAGCTCATGCGAGCGTACGGTGAGATCGACGACACGGTGCACCGGCACGATGCGCTCGAGCTGGTGCTTGATCTGCTCCAGCACATGCGGCGTGCCGCGCGTCACGATGGTGATGCGCGACAGATGCTTCTCATGCTCGGTTTCGGAAACCGTCAGGCTCTCGATGTTGTAGCCGCGTCCGGAAAACAGGCCGATGACCCGGGCCAGCACGCCCGGCTCGTTGTCGACCAGCACGGAAAGCGTGTGAGTCTCCGGCTTTTCCGTTTCCTTGGCGATAAAGTAGGCTGAGCCGGTCGGTTGAAGCTGTGCGTTCATGACATATCTCGATTTCAAACTTTTGAGCTGTTTTTCTGTTTCCACACGGCTTCTTCCGACAGCCCTGCCTCGGCTTGGGCGTTAGGCGTTACACCAGTTCCCTGCCCTTGGCGTCGATGGCATTGGCCACCGCCTCGTCCGTCGCCTCGTCAGGCAGAAGCATCTCGTTATGCGCCTTGCCCGACGGGATCATCGGGAAGCAGTTGGCAAGCGTGGCCACCCGGCAGTCGAAGATCACCGGCTTCTTCACCGAAATCATCTCCTTGATCGCGTCGTCCAGCTCGTCCGGCTTCTCGCAGCGGATGCCGTGGCCGCCATAGGCTTCGGCAAGCTTGACGAAATCCGGCATCGCTTCGGTGTAGGAATGCGACAGCCGGTTGCCGTGCAGAAGCTGCTGCCACTGCCGCACCATTCCCATATACTGGTTGTTGAGGATGAAGATCTTGATCGGCGCTTCGTGCTGCACAGCGGCACTCATCTCCTGCATCGTCATCTGCACCGAGGCGTCGCCGGCAATGTCGATGACCAGCGCATCCGGGTGCGCGATCTGCACGCCGAGCGCCGCCGGCAGGCCGTAGCCCATCGTGCCGAGCCCGCCGGAGGTCATCCAGCGGTTCGGCTTCTCGAAATGATAATGCTGCGCCGCCCACATCTGATGCTGGCCGACCTCGGTGGTGATGTAGGTGTCCATGTCCTTGGTCAGCGCGTAGAGCCGCTGGACGGCATATTGCGGCATGATCACGTCGTGGTTCATCTTATAGGCGAGCGAATCCCGCGCCCGCCATTTCGCGATCTGCTCCCACCATGGGTGCAGCGCCTTCTTGTCGGCCTTGGCGGTCGCCCGCCACAGCCGCACCAGATCCTCCAGCACCCGGCCGACGTCGCCGATGATGAACACATCGGTGTGGACGTTCTTGTTGATCGACGACGGATCGATGTCGATATGGATCTTCTTCGAGTTCGGCGAGAACGCGGTGAGCCGGCCGGTGATGCGGTCGTCGAAGCGCGCGCCGATACAGACCATGACGTCGCAATCATGCATCGCCATATTGGCTTCGTAGGTGCCATGCATGCCGAGCATGCCCATCCAGTTCTTGCCCGACGCCGGATAGGCGCCCAGGCCCATCAGCGTCGAGGTGATCGGGAAGCCGGTGAGGTCGACCAGTTCGCGCAGCAAATGGCTGGCTTCCGGGCCGGAATTGATGACACCGCCGCCGGTATAGAGGATTGGCCTTTTGGCGTTAGCCATCAGCTCGACCGCCGCCTTGATCTTTTCCAGGTCGCCCTGGACCTTAGGCTGATAGCTCGTGCGCGGCGCCGTCTGTGGCGGCACATAGATGCCCTTGGCGAACTGCACGTCCTTCGGGATGTCGACGACGACCGGACCGGGACGTCCTGTCGTTGCGACGTGAAAAGCCTCGTGGATGATTGCCGCGAGCTCGTTGACGTCCTTCACCAGCCAATTGTGCTTGGTGCAGGGCCGCGTGATGCCGATCGTGTCGCATTCCTGGAATGCGTCCGAGCCGATCAGCGAGGTCGGCACCTGACCGGTCAGGCAGACCACCGGGATCGAATCCATCAGCGCATCCTGCAACGGCGTCACCGCGTTGGTGGCTCCCGGCCCCGATGTCACCAGCATGACGCCGGCCTTGCCGGTCGAGCGCGCATAGCCCTCCGCCGCATGGCCCGCGCCTTGCTCGTGACGGACGAGGATGTGCTCGACCTCGTCCTGTTGGAAGATTTCATCATAGATCGGGAGAACCGCGCCGCCCGGATAGCCGAAAACATGCTTGACGCCATTGTCCCTCAGCGCCTGCACCACCATTTCGGCGCCAGTCATTTCGCGCCGCTCGTTCTGTCCACTGCTCATCGGTCTGGTCCCGTACTGTCCGCCATCGGGCGATTGCTGGTCGTTTAGTCGTGTTTCGGGCAATAAAAAAGGCCCCCGAGGGAGCCTGTGTCTGCGTATGGGAGGTTTTCGCCCGGCGGTTACACCGCCTTGCCCACGCGCTTTCCTACTACGAGAATGAGTGCCGTTTTCATGGTGGCGGACAATAGAATTGGTTTTGCGCCGCTGTCAACGGTGAATGTGACACGGCATTAAAAGGGTTTGAACCCGTTGCCCGCATCAGACGCGTCAGTTGACCATCATCGCATTGAGTCAGCTATTTTCGCCACAAGACACCGCTCCGGTACGATCGCGGGCAGTACCAAGGCCCGCAATTATCCCGATAAGCCATTGAAACCACGCCGAACTATTTGACGACGTGACGCGGCGCACAGTTTGCCGCGATACTCGGGTCAACCGGGCTGGGAGGGTCCGGCAAAGCCACGATGACGACCAGGACTTCACGGGAGGAAATTGATGCTCGACAAGGCCCCAGCTAAGAAATTGTCCGACCTGCTCGACCAATTCGGCGCAGCGCTTGCCGCGGGCGACATCGGCAAGGCGGTCGGGTGCTTTCAGGAAGACTGCTACTTGCGCGACCTGGTGACCTTCACCTGGAACATCAAGACCGTGGAAGGTCGCAACCAGGTGCACGACATGCTGACGAGCCAGCTGGCGAAGACAAGACCTTCGAACTGGGCGATCGCCAAGGGCGAAGACGCCACCGAGAGCGACGGGCTGCTCGAGGGCTGGATCAGCTTCGAAACGGAGGTTGCGCGCGGCTTCGGCCATATCAGACTGAAGAACGGCAAGATCTGGACGCTGCTCACCACCATGGTCGAGCTGAAGGGCCATGAGGAACCCGCCGGCTTCGCCCGGCCGTTGGGCGCCAAGCATGGCCACGGCAAAAATCGTCCAACCTGGAAGGAGGAGCGCGAGAAGGAGGCGACTGAACTCGGCTTTGTTCGTCAGCCCCACACGCTCATCGTCGGCGGCGGCCAGGGCGGCATCGCGCTCGGTGCCAGGTTGCGGCAGCTCGGCGTGCCGACCATCATCGTCGAGAAGAACGAGCGCGCCGGCGATTCATGGCGCAAGCGCTACAAGTCCCTCTGCCTGCACGACCCGGTCTGGTACGATCATCTGCCCTATATCGATTTTCCGAAGAACTGGCCGGTCTTCTCGCCCAAGGACAAGATCGGCGACTGGCTGGAAATGTACGCCAAGGTCATGGAGCTGAACTACTGGTCCTCCACGCAGGCCAAGAGCGCCACCTATGACGACGAGAAAAAGGAATGGACGGTCGTCGTCCATCGCGATGGCAAGGACATAACGCTGAAGCCGAAGCAGCTGGTGCTGGCCACCGGCATGTCGGGCCGGCCCAACATCCCGAAGTTCAAGGGTATGGAGAATTTCAAGGGCGATCAGCACCATTCCGCGAAACATCCCGGTCCGGACAGCTACGTTGGCAAGAAGGCCGTCGTCATCGGTTCGAACAATTCCGCGCATGATATCTGCGCCGCACTCTGGGAAGCCGGCGTCGACGTCACCATGGTACAGCGCTCGACCACGCACATCGTCAAATCCGACACGCTGATGGATGTCGGGCTCGGAGCGCTCTATTCGGAGCAGCCGTGCAAAACGGCATGACCACGGCCAAGGCCGATCTGATCTTCGCCTCCCTGCCCTACAAGATCCTGCATGAATTCCAGATCCCGCTCTACGAGGAGATGAAGAAGCGCGATGCTGCCTTCTACGAGGGGCTGGAAAGGGCCGGCTTCATGCTCGACTGGGGTGATGACGGCTCCGGCCTGTTCATGAAATATCTCAGGCGCGGTTCCGGCTACTACATCGACATCGGTGCCTCCCAACTCATCATCGACGGCGCCATCAAGCTGAAGAGCGGGGTCGACGTGGCCGAGATCAAGGAACATTCGGTCCTGTTCAGCGACGGCACCGAGCTGCCGGCCGATGTCATCGTCTATGCCACCGGCTACGGTTCGATGAACGGCTGGGCGGCGGAGCTGATCTCGAAAGATGTCGCCGACAAAGTCGGAAAGTGCTGGGGTCTCGGCTCGAACACCACCAAGGACCCCGGTCCTTGGGAGGGCGAACAGCGCAACATGTGGAAGCCGACGCAACAGGAAGCACTCTGGTTCCATGGCGGCAATCTGCACCAGTCACGCCACTATTCGCAGTTCCTGTCGCTGCAGTTGAAAGCAAGGCACGAGGGCATCGCAACGCCTGTCTACGGGCTCCCGGAGGTCCACCACACGGGATAGAAATTCGGGGTTGTCACCGGGACTGGCCGATGCGCTTCCAGTAGAAAAGCGTGCCGGTCAGTCCGCCCTGCGGCTTCAATGCATAGTCCGGTATCTCACCGGCAAGCGTGAATCCCAGCCTCTCATAGAGACCGGAAGCACCCTCTTCTGTCGCTGTATCCAGGACCAGCAGCGTGCGGCCTTTTTCCACAGCGAGGCCTTCGGCCGCCTGCATCAGGCGGGTGGCCACGCCGTTGCCGCGATGATTGACGCGGGTCATCAGCTTGGCGATCTCGGCCCGGTGCGGCTGGTTGGGGGGACAGTCGAGCAGCAAGGTAACGGTGCCGACCAGAGCCTCGCCGTCCCAGGTGCCGAGCACAGCTCTTTCGCCTCTGGCAGCCGCCATAAGCGACTTGTTCCAGAAAGCGCCCGCCGCGTCCGGCGCCAGCGGATACATGAAACCGACCGATCCACCAGCCGCAACCGTCTCGATCAACATATCGACCAGCATTGCCTGCGTTTCCGCAGTTTGTGTCAGCGCCTTGATTTCGACCGAGCTCATGCGTGCAAATATCCTTGGAGGGAGTTGAAAATGGCTGTGAATGCGTAAGCGTCGGTCGGCCATAAAGATGCGGCCTGTCATCAGCCGAAATGACTGACACGCCTTCGCTTCCTGGCTCGACGGATTTCCGCGATGCGCTCCGTATCCTCTTCCTGCAGATGGCGCCCGCGCTCCAGCAGTTCGAGCGTATATTCCTCATAGGTCAGGCCCAGCCGCTCGGCCTTGTCCAGCCGCATCAACACGACGTCACGGCTTGGCGCTTTCCAGGCTTTGGCGTGGGCCGCCTGCCAGGCAAGGAAGATGTAGGCGTCGCCCTTGCCCCATGGCGGCCCCGCATAGTCGTCAAGAGGCGGCCCGCCATTGTCGGTGCGTTTGGGGCGACGCATCATTGCCTCAGCCTCTGGCCAGCGCGACCAGATAGTCGGCGGCGGCCGGTCCCGGAGCGTGGAAGCTGCAATCCGACGGCGCGCCAAGCGCCAGGCAGTCACCCGGTTCGAGACTGTGGACGATGTCGCCCTCGGTGAATTCCAGCCGTCCGGAAATCAGCCATATCTGCTGTCTGATGAAGGCATAGGACGCTGCCGGAAAGCTCACCTTGCCTCCCGCCGGCAATTGAACCCGGATCAGTTCGAGCGGCATATCCGAAACCGGCGAAAGATGCCGCCGGACATAGCCTGTGGCGGGATCGCGCCAGAGCGGCTGGTCGCTTTCGCGAAGCAGCCCCCCGCCTTGCAGTTCGGCCCGCGCGATGAGGGTGGAAAGCGTCATGCCGAAGGCCGCGGCGATGCGCACGAGAAGTGCTGCGGTCGGGCTCGTCTTGCCGCGCTCTATCGTGCTGAGCATGGCTTTCGACACGTCGGAGCGGTTCGCGAGCTCCGCCAGCGACCAGTTCCTCAACGCTCTTTCGGAGCGTATTCGCCTGCCGATGGTCGAGGAGATTTCGTTCGCTATATCAGTCATCTATCCGATATATAGAAATTTTCGGATCGAGTAAGGGGCCGATCGATTCATTTTTCACGAATGGCTTAATGGCCCTTACACCATCCGGCCTCACCCCACCTTAACCCCATCGATGTAAGGTCGGTCGCCTGGGGAAATGGGAAACAGCCTGTCCATGTTCGTCGACCGCGAAGCCTCCGTCGGAGAGCCGACTTTACAGGAGCGCCGCAAGGCGGAGCAGAACGACAAGCGCATTCTGGGCAATGTCGTCCAGTGCGACGGCGCGCGCGCCACCATCAGCGCCCATGCCACCGATGTCGAAGGCACGGTGACCGGCCATTGGAGCGTCGGCAAGATGATCTCCATCAACCTTGGCGCCACGCGAACCGTCGGCCTGGTCTACGAGATCGGTAAGTCGGATCGCGCCTGGAGCAATGCGGGCCAGAACCCGATCGAGGTCAGTATCGAGCTCATCGGCGAGGTTCGCGACGGCGCCGAGCCCGGCGCCAGACCGATTTTCGACCGCGGTATCACCACCTATCCGCATATCGGCGCCATGGCCCACCGCATCCGCAGCCGCGACCTGCAAGCGGTCTATGATCTCGCCGGACGTCATTCGATCACCATCGGAACGCTGTCACAGGATGAGGCGATCGACGCCAACATCGCCATCGACGACACGCTGGCGCGCCATTTCGCCATTGTCGGCACCACAGGCGTCGGCAAATCCACCGCCGTCTCGCTGCTTTTGCGCAAATCGATCGCCGCCCGGCCGGACCTGCGCGTCCTCATCCTCGACCCGCACAACGAGTTCGCCGCGTCCTTGCCCGAGCACTGCGTCAGGGTCGATTCGACGACGCTGGACCTACCCTTCTGGATGTTCAAGCTCGAGGAATTTGCCGAAGTGCTGTTTCGCGGGCGCGAGACCGTGCCGGAAGAGGTCGATGCTTTGCGCGATCTCATTCCCGCAGCCAAGAACCTGTATCGCAACCCGAATTCGGGCACGTATCTCAGGCGTGGCACTGATGCACTGACCGCGGACACGCCGGTGCCCTATCGCGTTGTCGATCTCATCAAGCAGATCGACGAGCGCATGGGACTGCTGGAAAGCAAGAACGACCGCCCCACCCTCAAATCGCTGAAGACGCGCATCGAATCGGCAGCCTCGGATCCCCGCTACCGCTTCATGTTCAACTCGCGGCTGATCGAAGATACCATCCACGAGACGATCGGCAATATTTTCCGCGTGCCGCATCACGGGCGCCCGGTGACCTGCTTCGAGATGGCCGGCATGCCGTCGGAAGTGGTCAATTCCGTCTGTTCGGTTCTGGCGCGCCTGGCCTTCGACCTTGCACTGTGGAGCGAAGGCCGGCTGCGGCTGCTTTTGCTGTGCGAGGAAGCACATCGCTACATGCCGGCCGATCCGCGCCTTGGTTTTGCGCCGACCCGACACGCCCTGTCGCGCATCGCCAAGGAAGGCCGCAAATATGGCTGTTACCTCGGTATTGTCACCCAGCGCCCGGGCGAGCTCGATCCCACCATCCTATCGCAGTGCTCGACCTTTTTCGCCATGCGGCTTGCCAATGAGCAGGACCAGGCGATCATCCGCTCGGCGATCGCCGACTCCTCAGCCTCGACGCTGGCATTCCTGTCTTCGATGGGCCAGCGCGAAGCCATCGCCTTCGGTGAGGGCGTGGCGACGACCATGCGGCTGAAGTTCGAAAAAATATCCGATGAGCTGATTCCCGGCACGGCCAAGCGCGAGGAAGCCTTGCCGTCCGAAACCGGCAATGATGTCGATCTGGTGGCGATCGTCGAAAGGCTGCGCAACGTACCGAAACCGCAGCAGGCGATGGCCTTCGCCGAAGTCGTGGATTCCGGCCGACAGGCCGGCGATCGCGACTACCGCAAGCCGCCTGTCGCGCGCGTCCAACCCGACGACGATTTCGACATGCGCTATGGCCTCAAGCCGGCAACCTTTGGTCTACGCCCGCAGAACGATTGAGCCGGGCGGCTTTAGCCTGTGAGGCTAAAGCGCTTCCAAAGTTAAAGCCCTGTCCCCTAAGAAACCGGGGCAATCCCGGAAGGGAATTCATCAGGCCGGATCGAATGACGTGGCTTTCGAGAACCCGGAGCGGAGTGGACATTTGAGTCCATGAGCACCGGAAGTCGAGAAAGCTGCGTCAGTCGGCCGGCCTCATGAATTCTTCTCCGGGATTTTAGGCGCAGACGCGGTTTCGGCCTTGCCTCTTGGCCTCATACAGCTGGCGGTCGGCGCGGCGATAGAACTCTTCGGCGGTTTCCTTACGGTCCCACACGGCAAGGCCGACACTCGTGGTGATCTTCAACCGGACATTGCCGGACAGTATAGACATGTTGGCAATCGCCTTACGGATGCGCTCGGCGAATTTGGACAGAAGTTCAGCGTCCATGTTGGGCGTGACCACTGCGAACTCCTCGCCACCCAGGCGCGCCACCACGTCGTGATAGCGTGTCATGTCCTTGAGACAGCTGGCAACCGCCCGCAACACCTCGTCGCCGACATCATGGCCGTGCGTGTCGTTGACCTGCTTGAAATGGTCGAGATCAAGGATCATCAGCCCGACCGGCTTCTCGATGCGGCGGAATTCCTCGAGATATTCCTTCAGTGCGTCGTCGAAATAGCGCCGGTTCTGCATACCGGTCAGGCTGTCGGTCAGCGCCGCATGCTCCAGCGTTTCCGAACGGGCGCTGAGCGAAACCGTCATGGCGCGCAGCTTGCCTTCTTCCGTCGCCTGCTTGCGGATCAGTGGGTAGATGAAGAAAATGCCGAAGAACAGGGCGGTCGCCAAAAGAACGCCAGTCCCAAACAATAGCTTGTTGAGATAGATGATCTCGTCGACCCTGGCGGGTTTGTGAACCTCTTCGGCGAAGGCTTGCAGAAGCCCATAGGCGTGAAGCGTCACCAGGCCGGCGGCCAGGATCACGAAGATGAAGACGAAAAAGGCTGATTCCGCCTTGTGAAAACGCATCTGCTCCCCGTTGGAAAATTCCCAAAGACGTTATGGCATGGACGGGCTTACGGAGGGTTAATTAGGACAACTTCGACGGGAAGTCTCCCCTCAAAATCAACTTTTCAGGTTGCACTGGAAAGAGGATCCGAGATCGCGGATTCCACACGATCACCGGGGCGCAATCTCAGCCATTCCGGACCCAACTGATGCCTGAACCAGGTCGCCTGGCGCTTGGCATATTGTCGCGTCGCGACCTTCACGCACTCGATCGCTTCGGGAAAACTCAGCTCGCCGGCCATTGCGGCCTGGAGTTCGCGAACGCCGATCGCTTTCATCGCCGGCAAATCGGGATCGAGGCCTAGACCGGTCAGCCGGCTGACCTCGTCGAGAGCGCCCTTCTCCAGCATGCGGTCGAACCGCGCCTCGATCCGCTCCACCAGCACCGCCCGGTCCGGCTCGATCACAAAGAAGCGGGTGCTGGCCCTGTTGATCAGTGGGCGGCCGCGCGCCGCCTGCCATTCCAGGATGGAACGGCCCGACGCGTCGAGCACCTCCAGCGCCCGCACGATACGCTGGCCGTCGGTCGGCTTCAGCATCATGCCGGCTGCGGAATCCTCGCGCAGCAGGATGCGGTGCAGCTTGGCTGCGCCCTGCTCCTGGAGTTCGTAGCGCCAGCGATCACGGATCGACTGCGGAATGTCGGGCATTTCCGAAATGCCTTCCGCAAGCGCCCGGAAATAGAGGCCGGTACCACCCACGAAAATCACCGGCCGTTCGAGGAACGTGCCGACCGGCCGTTCGAAGAACGCACCGTCGTCGATGAGCTTCATCACGTCGCGCAGCCAGGCTCCGGTGGAATAGGCGGTGGAGGGATGGACATGTCCGTAGAGGAAATGCGGGACGCGAGCGAGTTCGGCAGCAGTCGGCCTCGCCGTCAGCACGTCGAGCACCGAATAGACCTGCATGGAATCGGTGTTGACGATGACGCCGTCCTTGCGCTCGGCGAGGTCGAGCGCAAGGGCGGACTTGCCGCTGGCGGTCGGCCCGGCTATCAGGATCGCGTTCTTAACGCGGCCCTCGCCCGCCTGCCCGCCGGAATTTTCGATGCCGCTGATCGCCACGCTTGTGTCCCGTCCCGCCGGCCGCGCATTGTCGCCGGCGCTTGCGAATATGGCGTCACGGTCGGCCGGCGCAAGCACTGTTCGCTGGCTGGCCGAAGGCATCGCCTGTGAATTCGCTTTGCCCGAGACGGCGGAAGCCGCTGAAACGACCGCCAGCCTGCGCGCCGTGCTCGCACCCGAACCGGTCGACGTGATCGTCCAGCCGGCCGAGGGAAGGCGGAAGAAAATCCTCATCGCCGATATGGATTCGACTGTTATCGACCAGGAGTGCATCGACGAGCTCGCCGACGAGATCGGCGTCAAGGATTACGTCGCCGCCATCACGGCGCGGTCGATGAATGGCGAGATCGCTTTCGAGCCGGCCTTGCGCGAGCGGGTAGCGCTGCTGAAAGGCCTGGACACTGCCGTGGTCGACCGCATCATCGCCAATCGCCTGACGCTGGCTTGCGGTGGCCGCGCGCTTGTCCAGACCATGCGGGCCAACGGCGCGTGGACTGCACTAGTGTCGGGTGGCTTCAACGTCTTCACCTCACGCATCGCCGCCATGCTCGGCTTTCAGGAGAACCGCGCCAACCGCCTGATCGAGCAGGATGGCCGCTTCACCGGGCTGGTGGCCGAGCCGATCCTGGGGCGTGCCGCCAAGGCCGACGCGTTGCTCGAGATTTCGGCGCGCCTCGGGCTGACCACCGCCGACGCCATTGCTGTCGGCGATGGCGCCAACGACCTCGACATGATCCGCCTTGCCGGCACCGGTGTGGCACTTCATGCCAAGCAGGTCGTGGCGGCGGAGGCAAAATTCCGCATTGACCACGGCGACCTGACCGCGCTGCTCTATCTGCAGGGCTACCGGCGGGAAGAGTTTGTGGAGTGACGCCGATCCGCACCGAGCGCCTGATCCTGCGCAACTGGGAGGATCGCGACCGTGAGCTCTTCTACCGCATCAATTCCGACGAACGTGTCATGGAATTCTTTCCATTTCGCCGCGACCGCGCTGCCGCGGACGCCAAAATGGACGAGTTCCGCGCCTGGATCGCCGAGGATGGCTACGGTTTCGCTGCCGCCGAGATAATTGAAACGCGCCAATGCATCGGCTTCGTCGGCCTCCTCGACACCGATCATTTGCCCTTCCTGCCTGCCGGCACAGTCGAGATCGGCTGGCGGCTGGCGCCCGAATTCTGGGGCCATGGCTATGTCACCGAGGCAGCCGAAGCCTGGCTCGCCTATGGCTTCGAAACGCTTGGCCTCGAGGAAACTTCGCCGTTAGGGATAACAGCCGGTCCACCGCCGTCATGGAACGCCTGGGTATGGTCGCCGACCCGGCCAGAGATTTCGACCACCCCGGCGTTCCGAACAGCCACGCCATGCTCAAGCGGCATGTGTTCTACAGGCTGACAGCCAATGACTGGCGAGCAAGAAAAAAGGCGGCTCGCTAGCCGCCCTTTCCCTCCAAATCAAAGTGTTGCAGCCTTTACGGGACTCAGTCCATCCGGATCGTCACAAAGCGCAATTCGCCTGACTTCGACGCCAGCATCAGCAGCGCATTCTTGCGTCCCTGCTCCTTCAACGCAGCGATCCGATCCATGACATCCTTGGGCGTGGCGACCGATTCCTGCGCGATCTCGGTGATCACCTCGCCGGCCTGGATGCCGCGTTCGGCAGCGGCCGAATCCTTAGCGACGTCGGTGATGACGACGCCGGAGACTTCGGCGGCAATGCCGAATTTCGTCCGCGTCTCATCGTTGAGCTCGCCAACGGTCATGCCAAGCACGGAAGCCGTCGAAACGGCAGGCGCCTCGTCGCCATTGTCCTTTTCGGTGTTGCCGTTCTCGCCGCTGGCAAGCTTTTCGCCATCCTCGAGCCGGCCGAGCGTCACCTTCACGGTTTGCTCGACGCCCTTGCGCACGATGACCACGTCGACAGCCTTGCCGACCGTGCTCTCCGCGACAACGCGCGGCAGGTCGCGCATTTCATTGACGTCCCTGCCGTCGAACTTGATGATGACGTCGCCCGCCAGGATGGTGCCGTTGTCGACAGGCCCGCCCTTGATGACGCCGGCGACCAGCGCGCCCTTAGCGGTGGCCATTCCGAGGCTTTCGGCAATGTCGTCCGTCACCGGCTGGATGCGCACGCCGAGCCAGCCGCGCCGCGTCTCGCCGAACTGACGGAGCTGGTCGACGACGCCCAACGCAAGCTGCGAGGGAATGGAAAAACCGATGCCGATCGAGCCGCCGGACGGCGATATGATCGCCGTGTTGATGCCGATCACCTCGCCGTCGCTGTTGAATAGCGGTCCGCCGGAATTGCCTCGGTTGATCGCCGCATCGGTCTGGATGAAGTCGTCATAGGGACCGGAATTGATGTCGCGGTTGCGGGCCGAGACGATACCGACCGTCACGGTGCCGCCGAGGCCGAACGGATTGCCGATCGCCATCACCCAGTCACCGACGCGCATCTTGCTGGAATCGCCGAATTTCACCGCCGTCAGTTTGTGCCCTTTCGGATCGACCTTCAGCACCGCCACGTCGGTCTTGGTGTCGGTGCCGACCAGCGTCGCCTTCAGCGTCACGCCGTCGGAGAAATTCACTTCGATGTCGTCGGCATCGGCGATCACGTGATTATTCGTCACCACGATGCCCTGCTCGGCGTCGACCACGAAGCCGGAGCCCAGCGACTGCACCTTTTGCGAGGGATTGCCCTGTTCGCCGGGACGGTTCTTGAAGAAATCGTCAAAGAAATCCTGGAAGGGCGAGCCCTCCGGAAGCTGCGGCATCGGCACCGCGCCCGGGCCTTCGGTGCCCTTCACCCTCTGCGAGGTCGATATGTTGACCACGGCGCCGAGCAGGCCCTGCGCGAGATCGGCGACCGAAGCCGGGCCGTCGGCGGCGGCCGCAGGCGTCACCAGCGACGGGACTGTAGCGGCGCCGATAAGAAGTGCTGCAGCACCCGCGGTGAACGTCCGCCTCGCCGCGCGCAAAAACCTGTTGGATGTCATCGAGAAGTCTCCCGGTGTCTCTGAGAAGAAAAGCGCTCGCCGAAAACGCTGCGTCGAACCATGTTGGCAAGAAATACGGCACGTTTGCGGCTATGGCTATCGGCGGAGGATAAAACCTCCGTTATCCCGAAATCATAAACCGTCATCCACCCCGCACCAGCCAGACGAGACCGACGCCAACGGCAATGGCAACCAGCCCGGCGACCCGCAGCGCATTCTCCGGCATCGACAGAACTTCGCCGGCAAGTTTCTTGGCGAGGCCGGGAAAGCCGCCATAGACCAGGCCCTCGACGACGAGAACCAAGCCTATTGCCGCCAGAAAGTCCTGCACCGGCCTTTACTGGCCGGTGCCTGGCTGCGCTGCCGGTGCAGCAGGTGCTGCTGAAGCACGAGGCGCTGCTGATCCAGCAGGCGCTGCCGGCGTCTCCGCGCCGGAGGGATTGCGGAAGAAACGGAAGAATTCCGAATTCGGCGACAGCACCATCGTCGTCCCGGTATTGTCCAGCGCCGTGCCGTAGGCATTCATCGACCGGTAAAAGTCGAAGAAGGCTGGATCGCGCTGGTAGGCGTTCGCGAAGGTGGCGCTGCGTTGAGCTTCGCCTTCACCGCGCAGGATTTCAGACTCTCTCCGGGCCTCGGCGACGATCTCCACCACTTCGCGGTCGGCGCGAGCCCTGATGCGCTGCGCCGCCTCGTTGCCGCGCGCCCTCAGCCGCTCGGCTTCGGCCAGACGCTCAGCCTTCATGCGGTCGTATGTCTGTTGCGAGACTTCCGCCGTCAAATCGGTCCGGCGGATGCGGACATCCTCGATCTGCAGGCCGAGCGACGTGGCGTCGGGCCTCAGCTGATCGCGCACTTCACGCATCATCACGGCTCGCTCTTCCGAGAGCGCCGCCTCGAAGTCGCGCAAGCCGTAAACACGGCGCAAGGCGGCGTCGAGACGCGTCCTCAACCGTGCCTCGGCCAGTTCGATCTGGCCGGATACCGCGGAGCGGAACACGCGCGGATCCGAGATCCGATAGGCGATGAAGGCGTCTACCTCATAGAACTTGCCGCCTGAAACCTGAACGCGGATGTTGTCGAGGTCGAAGCGCAGCACCCTGTTTTCGATCAACTGCACGCTGTCGGCATCGAAGAAGGCGAACGGCGCCTTGAAATAGATGCCCGGCTGGCTCTTGACGTCTACGATTTCGCCGAACCTGAGCACCAGCGCCTGCTGGCGCGCATTGACAACGAAGACCGACGAATAGAGCAGGAACAGGATAACCGCGGCAATGACGGCGATGATGGGAAGACGGTTGGCCATCACTGGGTTCCTCCGAGGACCGGCGCCGGCGCCTTCTGCTGCAGTGCAGGCAGCGGCAGATAGGGAACGACCCCTGGTCCGCTGCCTTGCTCGATAATGACCTTGCTGGAATCCCTCAGAACCCTCTCCATCGTTTCCAGATAAAGCCGCTGGCGCGTCACATCCGGCGCCTTGGCGTATTCGTCATAGACCGAGATGAAGCGCTGCGCCTCGCCTTCGGCCTCTTGCACGACCCGGTTCTTGTAGCCGGCCGCCTCCTCGCGGATCTGTGCTGCCTCGCCGCGCGCCTGGCCGAGCTTCTGGTTGGAATACTGGTTGGCCTGCTCGACAAACTTGTCCTCGTCCTGTTCGGCGCGCTGCACCTCGTCGAACGCGTCGGCCACTTCGCGCGGCGGTGCGGCATCCTCGATCGAAATCGCGTTGACGTTCAAGCCGGCCTTATAGCCGTCCAGCGTCGTCTGGATGATTTCGCGCACGGACGCCGCAATGCCCTCGCGATCATCGCGGAAGATGTCCTGCGCCGGCCGCCGGCCGACAGCTTCACGCATGGCGCTTTCGGCGACCTGCCGCAGCATGCCGTCAGGATCGGACACGTCGAACAGATAGGCCCTCGGATCGGAGACCTGATAGGCCACGGAGAACTGGACGTTGACGATGTTCTGGTCGCCCGAAAGCATCAGCCCTGAACCGTTGCCGGAGGCCGTGCCGCCGCCGATGTTGACGAGTTGTTCGGCAATGTTGGCCGTCTCGACCGTCTCAATGGGCCACCAATGGAAATGCAGGCCTGGCTGCGAGAACTCCGCCTTTGGCACACCGAATCTGAGTTCGACCGCAACCTCGTCGGGCTGCACGGTATAGACCGCCTTGAACGCCCACAGCACCACAAGCGCCGCCGCGATCAGCCCGAACACGGCTGGGCTGGCGCCACCGCCGCCCGGCAAAGCACGCCGCAACCTGTCCTGGCCGCGCCGGATGATGTCTTCGAGATCGGGAGGGGAGCCCTGCGGACCGCTAGGCCCCTTTGGTCCCTGCCCCCAGGGTCCTGGATTGTTGCCGCCGCCCCATGGGCCGCCGCCACCGCCGCTTTTGTCATTCCAGGGCATGAATGTCCTTTCGCTCCCTCACGCGCCGGCCTGACGACGCAAAATCCAGTGTTGTTCTTCTATAGGGATGCGACGGCACGCTTTCAACGCGATCGGTCGTCGTCACCGTCCGTTTTGGACCGTCGCGACCCTTTAATGTCTCTCAATGCACGTCGCGGCGTCGCTCGTAAACCGAATAGCGTGTCGCATGACTATCCTTTTCACCGGCCGGAACGTCCTGCGAGCGAACAATGTGCCACAAATCCGGGTCGATCGGCGGGAAATGCGCATCGCCGTCGACCGCGGCAAGGACATGGGTGACATGCAAGCGGTCGGCCAGCGGCAGCGCCTGGCTATAGATCTCGCCGCCGCCGATGATGCAGATTTCGTCGGCACCGGCCATGCAGCGCCCGCGCACCTTCGCCAGGCTGATCGCCTCGTCGAGCGAATGCACGATTTCGACACCCTCGGCGCGCCAGGCCTTGTCGCGGGTCACCACGATATTGAGCCTGCCAGGCAGAGGCCGGCCGATGCCTTCATAGGTCTTGCGACCCATGATGATAGGTTTGCCCATCGTGTCGGCCTTGAACCGCTTGAGATCGCTGGAAAGCCGCCACGGCAAACCGCCATCACGCCCGATCACGCCGTTTTCGGCGATGGCGACATAGATCGCGACGTCCATCAGCCGCCGCTCCCGCCATCGCTCGAAGGCACCAGCAGCAATATATCTATATCGTGCTCAGGGTAGAAATTCTCTGCCGTCATCTCGAAACGCGTCGGCCCGACTTTCCTGACGTTTTCGCCACAGAACGAGACCATGTTCTTCGGATCGCCCTTGTCGATAGTCAGCTTGAACTTGCCGATGGAACCCGTCGCCCAGTTGCCGCCAGTGGTCAGGATATAGGCGATGCGGTTTTCGAAATATCTCGGAGTGCCGTCGGGATTGCCCTTCGCCGCCTTGCGGATCGCATTCTCGAACGTGCCGTCCATGCAGTAGCGGGTCTTGTAGGCGGCGTATTGGCCCTGGAACTGGCCGTCATAGAAGAAGCTGACCGAGGACGTGCCGCCGACGCTCGGTTTGTAACGATGGGCGACGTGCACTGCCCTATTGGCTGGAAAGGTCGAGCGCCACCAGTAGGTCGAGCGCAATTGCCAGAACGGCACATAAACGGTCTTCATGCCCGAACCGTCGTCGGCGGTGTCCTCGATGATGAGGCCGCGATCGACCCAGTCGTCGGCAATCGCTTGCGGCAGCTTTGCCAATGCCGCCCTGGCGGCGTCGCCGAACGGGTAGAACGGCACGTTTTGCGCCTTCAAATCGGCGCTGATGTCGATGCCGAGTGCAAACGCCTTCTGCTCGAGCTGCGGTTTTGCCGCCACGCCCTCGATCGTCACCTCGAAGCCGAGGAAATTGTCGCTCTGGCCGTCGGGGATCGCCGGCATCTCGTTCGGATCGCCTTCGATGTCGGGCATCGGAAAGGCGACGATCGCGTCGACATCCTTGTCGGTGTTGTTGCGGAAGACGTAGTCGACCGTCACCTTTTCCGGCGAGATGTAGAGGTCCTCGCTCTCCATGGCGACCGCATCGCTGCGCGACAGGATCAGGCCGCCCGTTCCCAATTCGGCGATCGAATCATTGGCGAATACGGGCGTGGCCGAGAGCGCCAGCGCTGCGGTCAGAACATAACGGAACATGGAAGCTCCCTTGGCGAGATGCCGGTATGACTCTATCGCATCGGCCCGAAAATCGGAATCGATTTTCGGAAAGCACGATGCGAGGATTTAAGGTGTTAGAGCGTACTTGTGCGTCCAAGTGGACGCACGTCGCTCTAGCCGTTTCAATGTGGAGTTTCAAAGCGCTTCCGCGCAATCGTCGGCGCTTGCCAGGCTCGTCTGGACACCAACGCTCCGATCGGGCAGGAGTTCGCCCATGCGCAAGCTTCTCGTCATCGGCATCGGCGCCGGCAATCCCGACCACATGACCGTGCAGGCCATCGACGGCTTGAACCGCGCCGACGTGCTGTTCATTCCCGACAAGGGCGCGAAGAAGAACGATCTCGCAGAACTGCGCCGCCAGATCTGCGACCGATTCGTCACCAATCCAAACTCGCGTCGCGTCGAATTCGACGTGCCGGTGCGGGCCGAGCCGGCACCCTCCTATCGCTCGACCGTCGATGACTGGCACGAGGCGATCGCCGCGATCTATGAAAGCCTGATCCACGAGGAGCTTTCGCAAGATGGCTGCGGCGCCTTCCTGATCTGGGGCGATCCCTCGCTCTACGACAGCGCGCTGCGCATCCTGGAGCGTGTGCGCATGAGAGGCAATGTCGGGTTCGAGCTCGAGGTGATCCCCGGCATCACTGCTGTCCAGGCGCTCGCCGCCGGCCATAAGATCGCGCTGAACCGCATCGGCGACGCAATTCAGATCACCACCGGCCGCCGGCTTACCGAGGAAGGTTTGCCCGACAATGCCGGCAGCACCCTCGTCATGCTGGACGGCAAATGCGCCTTCAACACGCTGGACGACAAGGACCTCGTCATCCATTGGGGCGCCCATCTCGGCACGCCCGACGAGATTCTCATTTCCGGCCGCCTCGGCGATGTCGGCGACGAGATCGTGAAGACCCGCGACGAAGCCCGGCGGAAAAAGGGCTGGATCATGGACACTTATCTGCTGCGCAAGCCCGGCGAGCCGGAGGAGTAGGCTCGGCCGGTACAGATTCCGCCAATCTCATCCAGCATCGATCTCCGCCTGTAACGCTTCCATATGCGCCGCCGCCGCGGAGGCGGCAGCCCGTTCGATGGCGCGAAAGCGGCTGACCACCGCAAGCCCCACCGGCGTCAACTGGGCGCCGCCGCCCTTTTTCCCGCCGGTCTGCGCCGCAACCAGCGGCTTGCCGAACACCCGGTTCATGTCCTCGACCAGATCCCAAGCGTGTTTGTAGGACATTTCCATGCCGCGCGCCGCAGCCGAGATGGAGCCGAAGGCGGCGATCTGCTCAAGAAGCTCGATCTTGCCCGGCCCGATGCGCCCTTCAGGATCGAGGTTTATCCGCAAGCTCAGCGACGGCATTTGCTCCTCCGAAGTCACGCCGCATCCTAGAAGCTCTTCGGCGATACCGCTATTCTAAAATGATATAGCGACATCATCCGCCGGTCATCCATCCGCCTCGACAGGCAAGCCGACGCTTGTGTTCGCCCGGTCGAAGCTCACCGTCTTGATCACCGCGTAGACGTTTCGGCCGGGCCGGAGTTTCAGCGTCTGTCGCGATTGCTCGGTGACCCGGGCAAGCACGGTTGCGCCATTGCAGTCTATGCCGATCTCGACCGTCGGCCCCTCGCCCGGCGCTATCGCCACGATCATGCCCGGCAAGATATTGAGCGCGCTGAGACCCGTCGGCTGTTCGGTGGCGATCATCACATCGCGGGCACGGATGCGGATGCGCACCGACGCACCGACCGGCACTGCCAGAAGCGGCACGCGGATCTCGCCCGCCGCCGAGCCAAGAACGGTCATGCCAAAGACTTCGTCGTGGCGCAGCACCGCGGTGTCCAACACCGCGCCGCCCTCGCCGCGCTCTTCCGCCGGTAACAGGTCGAGCCGCTGCATGATCGCCCCAGTCGGGCCGCAAGCAGCGACTTTGCCTTGCGCCAGGACCACCACATCGCCTGCCAGCCGCGCCACTTCCGAGACCGAGTGGCTGACATAGACGATCGGGATTTTCGTCTCGTCGCGCAACCGCTCGATATAAGGCAGGATTTCTGCCTTGCGGGCATCATCGAGCGAAGCCAGCGGCTCGTCCATCAGCAACAATCTGGGACTGGCGAGCAGCGCCCGGCCGATCGCCACGCGCTGTTTCTCGCCGCCGGAAAGCTTTGCCGGACGCCGGTCGAGCAAAGGACCGATGCCGAGCAGGTCGACCACTGCATTGATGTCCGCATAGCGTTCCGCCATCGGCGTGAACCAGCGGCCGTAGCGCAGATTGCTGGCCACGCTCATATGCGGAAACAGCCGCGCGTCCTGGAATACCATGCCGATGCGGCGCTTGTGCTTCGGCACGAACAGGCCCGCATCCGTATCGACCAGCACGCGGCCGTCGGCCTCGATCCGCCCTTTGTCAGGCCGGATCAATCCGGCAATCATGTTGATCAGCGTCGTCTTGCCGGAGCCCGAGGGCCCGAACAGCGCGGTCAGCCGCCCGGCGCTCTCGAAGCGGGCGTCGACCTCAAAATCGCCAAGCCGATGGCTGATGTCGACCACGACCGTCATTCGATGTCCATCCGCTTGCCGACGCGCCGCGCCAGCACCTCCGACGCGACAAGTGCTCCCATCGAGATGATGAACGAGATCAGCGTCAGCCTGAGCGCGCCGGCATCGCCGCCCGGCACCTGCGTGAACGTGTAGATCGCTGACGGCAGCGTCTGCGTCTCGTTGGGGATGTTGGAAACGAATGTGATCGTTGCGCCGAACTCGCCCATCGCCTTGGCGAAAGACAAGATCGCGCCGGTAATCAGGCCGGGCAGGATCAGCGGCAGCGTGATCGTCCCGAACACCCACAGCGGATTGGCGCCAAGCGTTCCGGCCGCCGCCTCGATTCTGCGGTCGACCGCCTCGATCGACAGCCGGATCGCCCGCACCATCAGGGGAAAGCCCATGACGGCGCAGGCCAGTGCGGCACCCGTCCAGCGGAAAGAGAAGACAATGCCGAAATGCTCGGCCAGAAACGCCCCGGCCGGGCCGCGCCTGCCGAAGGAGAGCAGCAGCAGATAGCCGACAACCACCGGCGGCAGGATCAACGGCAGATGCACCAGCCCGTTGAGCAGCGTCTTGCCCCAGAATTGCCCACGGGCGAGCACAAGCGCGATCAATATGCCGGGCGGCAGGCTGGCGATCATCGCCACTGTCGCCACCTTGATCGACAGCCGGACCGCATTCCATTCGTCGGGAGTGAGGTCCAGCAGCCAGTTCATCTTTTGGCGTCGTGCCTCAGTTGCTCGGCGTAAGAACCGTAAAACCCTGCGCCTTGAAGAGCTCGCCTGCATTGGCGGACTGCAGGCATTTCAGGAATGCCGGCGCATCCTTGTCCTTCGAATCCGCCATCTCGGCAACTGGGTAGACGATCGGCGGGTGCGAATCCTCCGGGAAGGTGCCGATCACTTTGACGCCGGGCTCGGCATGCGCGTCGGTGGCGTAGACGATGCCGAGCGCTGCCTCACCGGTCGAGACCAGCTTGAGCGCGGCGCGCACATTCTCGGCCTGTGCCAACTTGCCTTCGACCGAGGACCAGACGCCGAGCGATTCAAGTGCGGCCTTGCCATATTTGCCGGCCGGGACCGCTTTGAAATCGCCCATGGCAAGCCTGCCGTCGCCGATCAGCCCGGCAAGATCAAAACCCTTTACGATCCTGGTGTCGACCGCCGAGTCCTTCGGCGCCACCAGCACGATCTGGTTGCCGAGCAATTTCACTTCGGTATCCGGCTTGGTCAGCTTCCGGTCGGACAGATAGCTCATCCAGTCGAGGTCGGCTGAGATGAAGACGTCGGCTGGCGCGCCGGCCTCGATCTGCTTGGCCAATGCGGAGCTTGCCGCATAGGAAATGGTCGCTGCCTCGCCGACATCGGCCGCGCAGGCGGTGTTCACGGCATCCAGCGCGTTCTTCATGCTTGCGGCGGCGAAGACGATCAGCCTGTCATCCGCATGGGCAACCGGCATGGCGGCGATCAACATCGTCGTGAGACCGCCAATGGCGGCCGCCTTCAATCCGAAACCCTTCCGCACCAGCACGACACTCCCCTGGGCTTGAAAATCCGATCGGCGCGAGCCATCCAATCGATATATTCACCTGAATATAACAAGGAAAGAGATTTTGCCAGACATAGCCCCGGACAATAGCCCAGACATTGGCGCCGCCAATGGCATGCGTGTTGCCGCCACCGCTCACGATAAATAGCAGTGGATACAGCGCGACGTGCAAAAGCCCGACGTTTGCGGCTCACACCGCGATCGGCGCCTTGATCGTCGCATCGGCGAGGTAATTTTCCAGCCGGAAATCCTCGAAGCGGAAGGCAAAGAGGTCCTTCACCTCCGGATTGATCCATAACGTCGGCAGCGCCTTGGGCGTGCGCCGCAACTGTTCGCGCGCTTGCTCGAAATGGTTCGCGTAAAGATGCGCATCGCCCAGCGTATGGACGAAATCGCCGGGCTTCAGCCCCGTCACCTGCGCCACCATCAGAGTGAGCAGCGCATAGGAAGCGATGTTGAACGGCACGCCGAGAAAGATATCGGCGGAACGTTGGTAGAGCTGGCAGGAAAGCCTGCCCTCCGAGACATAGAACTGGAACAGGCAATGACAGGGTGGCAGCGCCATGGCTTCCACTTCGGCCGGGTTCCACGCCGAAACGATCAGCCGTCGGGAATTAGGATTCTTGCGTATCTCCTTCACGAGATTGGCAATCTGGTCGATGGTGCCGCCATGGCCGTCCGGCCAGGAGCGCCATTGCTTGCCATAGACCGGGCCGAGGTCGCCATTCTCGTCGGCCCATTCGTCCCAAATCGAGACGCCGTGGGCGTTGAGATATCTAGTGTTGGTATCGCCGGCCAGGAACCACAGAAGTTCATGCACGATCGACTTCAGGTGAAGCTTCTTGGTGGTGGTGACCGGAAAGCCGCGCGCAAGGTCGAAGCGCATCTGATAACCGAACACCGAGCGCGTTCCGGTGCCGGTGCGGTCGCCGCGATCGGCGCCGTTTTCCAGCACGTGCTTCAAAAGGTCGAGATATTGGCGCATCGGCTTCTGCTCGATTCGGGTTACGCATGCATTATAGCTGCCAGACAGCCGGCCGAACACACAAGAACGGCACAAGTGTCGCTTTCCCCCCAGTAGCGGACGTTTGCGCCGCCCCTCATTGCCCTGCCGGGCATTTCTCCCCGTATAGAGACGGGGAGAAAGAGCTGACCGCAACGGCGGCGCCCGTCCTGCAACGCTGGTGATTGGCGAAACCATCAATGACAGCGTCCCTCTCCCCGTCTCTATACGGGGAGAGGATGCCGGCAGGCAGGTGAGGGGCAGCGCTGACGTTCGGCCAGCGTCCGAAACTTGACATGCGATCCTCAGAGGCTGGCGAGCTTACCCAGATCTTTGGCGACCAGATAATAAAAGGTCACGCGGCTCTTGGTGTTGTCGGCCTCCATCGCCTTGCAAGTCTTTTCGATGGCCGCGTCCGCCTTGCTGCCGTCGGCGACGCCAAGCTTTTTGGCAACCCAGTTGGCCTTGACGCGATCCAGTTCCTTGGGATCCGTGCAGGACACCAGCGAGGAATCCCGATTCCTGAGCGCAATGCCCAAATGCTTCACGATCTTGGCGACCGCGTCGGCATCTGCCGCGGCGTCGTACTTCTTCACGTCTGCGAGATAATCGGCCATCAAAATTCCCCTCCTCAGCGGCACGGGTTCGGTTGATGAGAGGTTGTGGCGCGCTGCCGCAAAATGTGCGCTAAGTCGGTAACTCCTCACCGCCGCAAAGCTTCGGTTGAGGCCGGTGACAAGTCAAGCCTTCGCGCTGCTGTTTGACACAGCGACAAAGCATCAATTGAGGCCTTTCATTTTCCACCATCGGTCCCTATATCTGTTTCGTCGGCTCGACCGACTATGGCGATAAACAGGCGATGAAATAAGCCGTTCGGACCCGGGGGCGGTACCCGGCGCCTCCACCAAAAACCGCTCTTATAAGAGCGGCTTTTGCTGGGGGCGAAATAGGATCGACGAAGGTGTAAAGATCGTACTTTTGCCCGGCATTGTACCACCGTTATCGGGCTAAACTTATAGTTGCCAACGACAACTATGCGGAAGCACGTCTCGCCGCGTAAGCGGTGCGACAGCTTCAATTCAAGCCCTAGTGGTTCGCACTTCTAGGCGGGGTTCGGAGGTACCTGGCAACAGAAACCTCCACTTCTCCCCCTTCGATTCCCACCTTTCGCCCTTCGATACGATAAACGGCAGCAGGCTTGCTGAACGCGGCTATGCCCTTCGCGACGCTGTCTTGCTGTCCTGGGAGCTGCGCTCCGAGGCGGGCTTGCAGCTTGAGCCCACACGTGAAAAAGGCCGGGACTGACCCGGCCTTTTTCATGCTCTCGCTGGAAAGCATCTACTCTGCCGGCGCTTCGACAACCTCCCGCCCACGGCCGAGCGTCACCTTGGCCAGCATGAAGGAGATCACCGCGCAAAGCGTGATGCCGGCCACCATTGGCAGCGGCGTGCCGTCGAAGAACACGCCGGCGATGCCCATGGCGACCGCACCGATGGCGAAGTGCAGCGTGCCCATCAGCGCCGAGGCCGTGCCAGCGATTGCGCCATGCTCCTCCATGGCCAGCACCGAAGTCGTCGGGATCACCAGGCCGAGAAACCCGTAGCCGACGAACAGCAGCACCGCCATCACGTCGAGCCGGTCGACGCCGGACGCCATCACCGCGAACAGCACCACCATCGTCGTCGCATAGCCGACCACCGCGACCCGCACCACCGGCCTTAGCCCGAACCGTTCGGACAGCAGCCCCGTTAACTGCGACATGCCGATGAAGGCGACCGCGTTGATCGAGAAGAACACGCTGTAGACCGACGGCGACAGTCCGTAATGGTCGATCAGGATGAAGGACGAGCTCGACAAATAGACGAAGAAGCTCGCGATCCCGAAGCCGCCGATAGACGCCAGGCCAAGGAAGTTGCGGTCGCCCATCAGGAAGCGGTAGGCCGAGAGCGCGGTGCCGAACGAACTGCCTGCACGCGCCTCGACCGGCCGCGTCTCCTTGAGCGAGGTCGCCAGCAGGATGGTGGCGAGCACCGCCCCACCCGTTACCGTCCAGAACACGGCACGCCAGCCGAAATTCTCGATAATGACGCTACCGGTCAGCGGCGCCAGGATCGGTGACACCGAAAACACCAGCATCAAGAGCGACATCAGCTTGGCAGCGTCGGTGCCGGTGTGCAGGTCACGCACGATGGCGCGCGGCACCGCCATGCCTGCGCTGGCGCCGAGCCCTTGCAGGAGGCGGAAGGCGATCAGCCATTCGATCGAGGGAGCGAGCGCCGAGCCGATGCCGCCGACCATGAACAGTGCGAGGCCGCCATAGAGCGGCAGCTTGCGTCCGACCATGTCGGAGATCGGTCCGACGACGATCTGGCCAAACCCCATGGACAGGAAGAAGATCAGCAAACTCATCTGCACGGCAGCGGTGCTTGCCTGCAGATCCGCACCGATCGAAGGCAACGCCGGAAGATACATGTCGATGGCAAACGGACCGATGGCCGTCAACAGACCGAGCACGATCGCGATGCGGAAGAATTGAGGACTCATGATAGCGGGTTTCTTTCAAATCTGGTTTGTCGCCGCGGGCCGGCGTGTAATGCAAGGACGTTCCACCCCATGAAATTCCGACTTCTTGTGCGGAGCGAAAGCTCTTTCGTGGTAAGTCCACAAATTTAGACACTCTTGTCTAATTCGTCAATCACCTCTATATAGTTTTCATGAAGCTCAACGTTTCTCCTGACACCATCCCGCCACGCGGCCACGAGGCCAAGCGCGTCTCCATCATGGACGCCGCCGGCGAGGTGTTCTGCCGCGAAAGCTTCGCCGGCGCCAATATCGACATGATTGCCGCCGAGGCCGGCGTTTCGCGCCAGACGATCTACAATCACCATGGTGACAAGGAGAAACTCTTCGTCGCCATCGTCCGCGACCTGACCGAGCGCTGCAATGCCGGCATCTTCGCCACCATTTCCACCTTTCCGGACCAGCCGAAGGATCTCGAGGCCGATCTGATCGCTTTTGCTGTGCGCATGAACCAGAACTGTATCTGCAACCGCGACGGAAAATTCCTGCGCAAGCTGATCCAGACCGAGGGCGAGCGCTATCCCGAGCTCTTTGCCGAATGGCGCGAACAGGGACCGGGCAGGACATGGCCGGCTATCGCCGCCCGTTTCGCCCGCCTCGCCCATGCCGGTTTCCTCGACATCGAGGACCCCGACGTCGCGGCACGCCAGTTTCTAGCCCTTGCCAATGCCGAGTTGCAGACGACCTTCATGCTCGGCGGCACGCCGACCGATGATGAGGTGCTGCAATCGGCGACACATGGCGTGCGCACCTTCCTGCGCGCCTTCGGCAAGCGGTAGCCGGCGGCCGATGCGCAAAAGCACAGCGTGCTCGCTGGCGCCTGAGCGATCAAATCTGAGGCATGCCCTCTCGCATCTGCGCTGCCGGCGTCTATATCCGGTTTACGCCGCGCTCAAGCTTGATTACAGCTATGCGGACGATTCAACGGAACCCGACAGCCACATGGCCGACGACCACATCCGCTACGACATTCTGGCCCAGGAGGCATTGCGCGGCGTCATGCGCAAGGTCCTGGCCGAGGTCGCGCGCACCGGCCTTCCCGGCAACCATCATTTCTTTATCACTTTCCTGACCGGCGCCCCGGGCGTGCGCGTATCTTCCCGCTTGCGCGAGCGCTATCCCGAACAGATGACCATCGTCATCCAGTTCCAGTATTGGGACCTGAAGGTGACCGACACCGGCTTCGAGGTCGGGCTGTCTTTCTCCGACGTGCCGGAAAAGCTGGAAATCCCGTTCTCGGCCGTGCGCGGCTTTTACGACCCGTCCGTCAATTTCGAGCTCGAATTCGACGTGAAGACGGAGACCTCGGCAGAAGAGGAGTTGGCCGGCCAGCCGGCTTCCGAACCGCTGGCCGTCGTCGCCGAGAAAAAGCCGGAAAAGAAGAAGACCGCTGAGGCCGAAAAGAAGCCTGCCGCAGCCGACGCCGCCGCCAAGGGCGCCGAAGTGGTGTCGCTCGACGCCTTCCGCAAGAAGTGATCCGACGGGCCGCGCGACATGGCCGACATCGTCAATCTCCGCCAGGCCCGCAAGCAAAAGGCACGAGCCGAGAAGGAACGCCTGGCCGAACAGAACCGGACGTTGCACGGCCGCTCCAAGGCCGACCGGGAGCGTGACCGTCTGATCGCCGACAAGGCAGGAAAGTTTGTCGCCGGCCATCGCCGCGAAGCCTCGGGCGATCCGAATTCCCCTGGTATCGGACCGATAAGTGCGCCGCGGTTTTCGGATAAATCCGATGCTTGAAGTGAAATGAGTCACGTCCGGTGAGCCCGGTCGAGAAACGCTCAGTGACCATTCGCGGCCATCGCACCAGCTATTCGCTCGAAAAGCCATTTTTCGACGATCTCGTCGCCATCGCGGCCGCGCGCAAACTGACGCTCGCCGCTCTCGTCGCCGAGATCGACGAGGCCCGGCCGCGCGATGCCAACCTGTCCTCGGCGCTTAGGCTCTACGTCTTGGATTGGGCGAAGCGGGGGATGAAAAGTTCTTTGTAGATCATGACCCCGAACCGAAAGTCAGCGCAGCGAAAAGCGGGGACCGGTTTTCGGATAAGATCATGGTCAATCGGGATGGAACAGGCTCCAGATGGAGCTATCCGCCGCCCAGCGACTTCAGCAGA
Source organism: Mesorhizobium sp. WSM4813 (assembly GCF_055811555.1). Taxonomy (NCBI): domain Bacteria; kingdom Pseudomonadati; phylum Pseudomonadota; class Alphaproteobacteria; order Hyphomicrobiales; family Phyllobacteriaceae; genus Mesorhizobium; species Mesorhizobium sp. WSM4813. The sequence goes on along the minus strand of NZ_JBVVQU010000003.1, from coordinate 21,202 downwards.
TTGTCGATCGACGAAGGTTCAAGCGTGGGTTTTGGCGCGGATTCTGCTGGCGGCGGGTTGTCATTGGCTGGCGGCTGGGGCGCGCGCTCGATTTTCTGCGCCTGCTCAGCGGCCGCCCTGCGCTGGGCGTCGAGCTTTGCCTTTTCTTCCGCAGCGATCCGCCTCGCCTCTTCAGCTTTCCGGCGTTGCTGTTCTTCGGCTTTCGCCGCCTCGTCGGCCACTTTTTGCGCCGCCCTGGCTTTCGCTTCGGCATCCGCCTTGGCCCTTGCGTCCGCCTCCGCGTCGGCCTTGGCTTTAGCCTCCGCTTCAGCCCTCGCCCTCGCCTCCGCCTCGGCCTCGGCCTCGGCCTTGGCTTTGGCCTCGGCTTCAGCCCTCGCCTGCGCATCCGCCTTGGCCTTCGCTTCCGCTTCGGCTCGAGCCTTTGCCTCGGCTTCGGCCTTCGCCCTGGCATCTGCCTCGGCTTGCAGCCGCGCCGCCTCCTGCCGCCTGCGCAATTCCTCGGCTGCCCTGTCACGCTCGGCTTGCAGGGCCGCGTAGTAACGCACCTCGCGCCGCAGCCGCTGTTGTTCAAGCAGCGCCGCCTGCATGGCCTCGACCCGCTGCTGCTCTTTTTCCAGCGCGCGCTGGGTCAAGAACTGCGCCAGCGGCTCACTGTCGAATTGCCGCTTCGCGGCGCCGAACGGCCCGTCGACGCTGAAATTCACAGTCGGGTCGGAGCCGACCAGCGCTTCGTCGCCGGGCCGATAAGTGATCGAACCGCTGGCGGCGACCGTGCTGGCGTTCAGGTCCGCCGTGATGTCGGCGGACAGCTTCGCCGCCGGATTTTCAAGATTGACCGGCGGTGCCCTCAGCGTGCCGCCGGCAATTGTGAAGGCGATGTCGGTATCCCCAGCCGGAAAACTGCCGTCCGCGACGATCTGCGGCGCAAAGCCGGCGGTCTTGGCCGCATCGATATGGCGCCCGATCGCGTCGGCCTTAGCGATGAAAGCGCCAAAGGCGTCAGGATTGACGCCGGCAATGGTCAGGCCTTTCAGCGCCGCCGTGCCAGAACCGGACAGCGCCGCAACCATCGCATCGACCGATTTGCCGCTGGTCGAGAGCGCCGTCGAGAAATCGCCGCTTCCGCTGATGCCGGCCTGCGGCAGCACGGCGGCCAGATCGGCGCCGGCAAGTTTCATCTGGCCGGAGAAAAGCCCGGTGCCGTCATTGTTCTTCATCTCGAACAGCCCGGTAAGCGTACCGCCGGCGAATTTTGCCTTGAGGTCCGAAACGCGGATGCCTTCCTGGTCGAGCTTCAGCGAAAGCGCCGTGTCATAGGCCGTGGCAAGCGGGCCGGCGACCAGCGATGCCGTCGTCAGGTCGAGTTCGGCGGTGAACGGCAGGCTGGACTTCTGGCTGAACGGGGCGTTCGGCCAAGCTCTGCCGGCGCCCAGGAAGGCCTGGTCACCAAACAGTGCCACCGCCATCGGATCAAGATCCAGCTCATCGAGTAGCAGCGCGCCGGCAAGATGCGGCAGCCCGTCCTTGACATCAACATTGACGTCACCGGAAACCGCCGCCTCGTTGATGGCGCCGCTGAGGCCGGACAGAACCAGAAGGCCGTTGCCAAAATCGGCGTCGGCCGCAAGCCACGTCGACATGCCTGTCCCCATGCCCGGCAAGCCGACGCCTGTCGTCATCAGCCACGGCTCGATGTCGGCGGCTTCCAGACTGACCTTGCCCTTAACGGTGGGGCCTTGTGGCGTGCCGGCGAATGTCCCGTCGAAACCGGCCTTGAAGTCGTTACCGATGAGGTTGAAGCTCGTCGCCATACCGCCGCCAAGCGTGCCTTTTGCCGAGACATCGGTGGTCGCCTCGCCAAGCATGCCGAGTGGCAACGCCGGTAGGCCGTAAAGCGCCAGAAGTGCGGTGGCGTCGGTATTCCTGGCGTTGAAGGTCAGCGACACCGGCGCCTCGAGAAGCCGGTCGGCCACCCCTTTGCCGGACAGCGACGCCGAAAACGCCGAACCGCCGGCCTTGCCTTGCGCGCTGACCGCCAGGCCTGTCGTGCCATCGCCGTTGGCAGCGGCACTCGTCACCAGATCGACGCGCGCATCCTGCAACAGCTCGGGATAGGCCGCGACGCGCCCCGCCAGCCTCTTCAGCACGGCATTTTCCGGATAGTGCTGCGCCGCGACATCGACCAGCGGCTTGAGGTCGACGGCGACCACGGACGCGTCGAGCTTGCCGGTCGGACTCACTGGGAAATCCTTGATCCGGCCGGTGGCGCTGATTGAGGCGCCGGCAAGCCCGCCAACCGAGAGCCGGTCGATTTCGAGCAGCCCGTCGCGCAGCCTGAGCGCCGTATCGACCGTATCGGCGGTCAGCCCACCGGCACTGACCGGCCCGGCCTTGATCTGGAAATCGAGGTCGCGGTCGGAAAAACGGTTGGCGCCCTTGTCGCTGATAAAGATCGAGGCGAAGGCGGCGAGGCCGTCGACATCGAGTTCGCCGCCTTCGAGCCGCATCAGTACCGATGGCCTGGCGTCGTCGGGCTGGCTGGAATCGATGCGACCGGAAAATTTCGCCTTGCCGAGAACGAGCTCGAGGTCGCTGAAGGCCTGGCGCTTACCGGTCAGGTCGACCTTGGCCTTGAAGCCGGCGGCCGGCAGCCGGCGGATCGCTTCGTCGACATCCCTCGACAGCCAGGCGGCAAAGCCGGAAGGCTGCGCGACGGCCAGAAGCAGCGAGCCGGTGAAGCCGAAATGATCCTCGACTCGGAGCATTCCGTTTGCTTCCAGTCTGGCGCGGCCGGGCAGCGTCGCGGCCAGCGACTTCACCGACCAGCCAGCATCGGCCGGCTCGGCGGAAAGGCGCACGTCGCGAACCGTCGTGTCGCCGGCCACCACCGCCGGCAGCTTCACCTCGACGGTGCCCGGTATGGTCGGCTTGGGCAGGTCGAGCAGCGCCTGCTCCAGTGCCGCGACACGCTCGGATAGTGTCAGCCCGGCCGCGGCGCCGACGGCTTCATCGAACTGCACCTGAGCACCATCAGCCTCGATCGAAAAGCTTGGATTCGGCCCAAGCTCGACGGCAGCCTTGCCGTCGGCGGTATAGGGATTGTCGAGCGGCCCGGTCTCGAAGCGGAATTCGTCGACACCAAGCTTCTGGTGATCGAGCGAGAACTTGCCGTTCAGCCTGAACCCCGGCTCCGGCTTGGCCGCGCTGGCCTTCATCATCTCACCGTCGGTGCCGTTAAGCTGCGCCAAACGCTTGTCGGCGCCATTCTTGTCAGAACTTGTGACCTTGAACTGGCCCGAATAGATCGCGGCGCCGTTGACGATGCCCGCATTGCCGTCGGCCTCGATGACCAGCGGATAGGCGTCCGGATCGGCCTTGAGCCTGAGCCGCATCTGTCCGTCGCCCCCGGCCTTGCCGGTGGACGCGATGACAGTGCTGCGCAGGCCGTCGAGCCGCAGCGAACCATCCATCCGCCAAGGTCCGGCCAGCGATCTGGCAGAGATCGTCGAATTGATCTCCGAAAGCAGATGGCTGCGCCCGCCAGCGGCATGGCGCAGCGCGATCTCTCCCTCCGTCACCGTCAGCTTCTCGATCGAGATCTGGCTGGGATCGAAGGGCGAGGACGGGCGGATCGCCCAGTCGACCGTGCCGTCGGCGGCTATGTCGATCGTCGCCCTCGGCCGCACCAGCCGCATGTCGAAGATCAGCACTTCGCCGCTCAGGAAGGGTGCCAGTTCGGCATCCATCGAAAAGGTCTCGACGGTCATTGCCGGCCGGCCGCCGGGGCCGCCGGCAACGGTGACGTTCGAGAAGGTCACCGAGGGAAACGGCAGCAGTTTCGCCGTTGCATCGCCCTGAACGGTTACCTTGCGGCCCAGAATGGCGCTCGCCTCGCGCTCGAAATCGGCACGGTAGCCCGCCCAGTCGACAAAGTACGGCACCACCAGCGCCGCACACAGCACCAGCACGAAAAAGCCACCGAAGATCACGAACAGGCGTGCGAGCATCAGCTCCGAGCAGTCGATTGAAAATCAGCCGCACTCTACCCGCATCAGCGTGTTGATAAAGAGGCAAATCGATCGCCCCAAGCGCAAAAGGCTCTAGTCGGCGGGCAGTATCTTCCCAGGGTTCATGATATCAAGCGGGTCGAGCGCCTGCTTGATCGTGCGCATGATGTCGACGCTGTGGCCGAGTTCATGGCGCAGGAAGCCGACCTTGCCTTGTCCGATGCCGTGCTCGCCGGTACAGGTTCCATCCATGCCGATCGCCCGCATGTTCAGCCGCGCGACGAACTCTTCCGTTGCGGCGATTTCCTTCGGATCGTCCGTGTCCATCAGCACCAGCACATGGAAATTGCCGTCGCCGGCATGGCCGACGATCGGCGCAATCAGTCCCATTTCAGCAATGTCGGCCTCGGTTTGCGTCACACATTCGGCAAAGCGCGAGATCGGCACGCAGACGTCGGTCGAAAGCCCCTTGGCGCCCGGCCGCAGCGTCAGCGACGACCAGTAGGCGTCGTGCCTGGCCTTCCACAGCTTCGTCCGCTCCTCGGCGACGCTGGTCCACAGGAACGGTCCGCCGCCATATTCTTCGGCGATCATGCCGAAGGTCTCGGCCTGCTCGGCAACGCCGGCGTCGCTGCCATGGAATTCGACGAACAGGCACGGGCTTTCGGGATAGTCGAGTTTCGAATAGCTCTTCATCGCCCGCATCTGCAGCGCATTGACCAGTTCGATGCGCGCCACCGGAATGCCCATCTGGATTGTCGCGATCACCGCATTACAGGCCGCCTCGACGCTGGGAAACGGGCAGACGCCGCCGGAAATCGCCTGCGGAATGCCCTGTAGCTTCAGCGTCAGCTGGGTGATGATGCCGAGCGTGCCTTCAGAGCCGATCAGCAGCCGCGTCAGATCGTAGCCGGCCGAGCTCTTTTTTGCGCGCTTGCCGGTCGTCACCGTCTCGCCGTCGGCCATCACCGCCGTCAGCGACAACACATTCTCGCGCATCGTGCCGTAGCGCACGGCATTGGTGCCCGACGCCCGCGTCGCCGCCATGCCGCCGAGCGAGGCATTGGCGCCCGGATCGATCGGAAAGAACAGGCCGGTGTCGCGCAGGTGCCGGTTGAGATCCTCGCGCGTCACACCGGGCTCGACCGTGCAGTCAAGATCCTGCGGGTTGACAGCGAGGATGCGATTCATCCGCGACGTATCGACAGAGATGCCGCCGCCCGGCGCGTTGGTATGGCCCTCCAGCGAGGAGCCGACGCCGAAGGCGATCACCGGCACGCGGTGCGCGGCGCAGGCCGACACGATCTCCTGCACCTCCGCCGTCGTCTCCGGAAACGCCACGCCATCCGGCGCCTGGGTTGGGATGTAAGTGGTGGTATGCGCGTGCTGGGCGCGGATCGCCTGGCCGGTCTGGAACCGCTCACCGAGCCGCTGCTTGAGAATGCCGAGCACGGCGGCGATACCTTCGTCGTTGCGCTCGACCGGATTGAGGTCGCTCAGAGCCATCGATTCCTCCGCGAATGGACCAGTGTCCACCCTTGTTATGGACTTATGGATGGGTAGTCTCACCAACCACGTCCTGTCCAGCGAGAAGGAAGTTTTCGATGTCCACCCCTGCCCCCTTCGTCTCTCGTGCCATGGACATTGAGAAGGACTGGATCGACTACAACGGCCATCTCAACATGGCCTATTACAACGTGCTGTTCGACCGCTGCTCCGACGAAGCGTTCGAAATGATGGGGATGGGGCCCAACTATGCCAAGGACCGTCGCCTCACCATCTACACGGCGGAAGTGCATGTCTGCTACGTGCAGGAGCTGCATTTGGAGCACAAAGTCGCCGTCTCCTTCCAACTCCTCGACCACGACGACAAGCGGCTCAGGGCCTACCAGGAAATTCGTCATGTCGACGGCTGGCTCGCTGCCACTTCCGAATCATTGTCGCTGCATGTCGACATGTCCGGACCGAAGGTGGCGCCCTTCCCGGCCGATGTCCTGGCCAAGGTCGAAGCCATGCGCGCCGCCCATGCGGCGTTGCCGATGCCTGAGCGCGCCGGCCGTTCGATCGGTATTCGTCGCAAGACGCTTGAACCGCAGTCCGACCGCCGTTAACCTTACCAAGGTTTTAACGTGAACAAGCCGAATTGACGCGTTGAACGACTCAGCGCGGCGTTCGAAAACCGTCCGCACGAGCGGCGGGGGATGAAGCGGTTCGGGGAACGTGCATGAAAACCGATATTAAGGTCGAGGCGGACAGGCTGGCGGCCGACCCACGCATCACAGACTATGATTTCTGGCGCTCGCTAAAGAACCTCAACAACGAGATTTTTCACATCGCCAACAACAACGAGCCGATCCCCTTCGCCATGATCCGCTGGCGCGCCATCCTGAAGCAGGCGCGGATGAAACGCGGGCATGCCTGACGGCAGCGCTTAATTCCTTAACCGTCAGGGCTGCCGCTTCACTGCCTCCAGCGGCGAACGCGCCACCACCGGTGACGACTGGATGATCGCGGTGTTGGTCATCGCAAACGGAATGATGCGGTCGATCACCCGCTCGAGTTCGGCCACCGAGCCGACATGCGCCAGCGCGATGAAACAGTCCTCGCCGGTCACCCGGTCGCATTGGGCGATTTCCGGCAACTCGCGGATGATCTCGGCCACCACGGCCAGTTGTCCCGGCACCGGCCTGATCCGCAGCCATGCCGACAGCTTCATGCCGAGCGCCGCCGGATTGATCCGCACCGTATAGGCTTCGATCACGCCGCTCTCCTGCAACCGCCGGATGCGTTCGGCCACGCTCGGCGCCGACAGGCCGACCGCGCGCGCCAGTTCGGCGGTGCTGGTGCGCGCATCGTTTTCCAGCAGGCGCAGGATTTTCAGATCGGTGGCATCCAGATCGGCATTTTCGTTTCGAAGGCGTTTCAGGAAAAACTCCTTGGTTTTGGAAAATCAATGATCTCTGTGGCTGGTCATTATCCATATAAACCGGAAAGATCACCTGCGATAATGATCGCGTGGAAGATCGAACGCAAGCCCCAGCTGCACGCCCTGCGCTCGCCGGCCCTGCCTTTGGCAAGCTGGCGACCTCGCTGCCGCCGCACGTCTGGTTCGGCGTCAGCGCAATATTCCACTACCTCGGGCCGGCCTTCGCCGTGCTGCTTTTCCCGCATGTCGGCGTGCTCGGCATGGCTTGGCTGCGCATCGTCACGGCCGTCCTGGTCTTCGCGCCGCTGACCCGGCCCTGGACGGTCTTCGCCCGCGCCGACCGGCCGACACGACTGCTGCTTCTCGCTTTTGGCGCTTGCCTCGGCGTGATGAATTGCTCCTTCTACCTGGCGCTCGACCGTTTGCCGATCTCGCTGGTCGCGGCGATCGAATTCGTCGGCACCATCGGCGTTGCGCTGGTCGGCCTCAGAAGCCCGCGCAATCTCGCAGCCCTTGCCGTTGCCGTCACCGGCACCTTCCTGCTGATCGATGTCAAATGGTCAAGCGACCCGATCGGCCTGTTCTGGGCCTTCCTCAACGGCGCGCTGTTCGTTGCCTACATCGTGCTTGGCCATCGCGTCGCCCGCGCCGGCGCTGGCGACGGCATCGCCGGCCTGGGTGCCGCCATGGCGGTCGCCTTCGTCATCGTGCTGCCGATCGGCTTCACCGATGCGCTGCCGGCTTTCTCGGCGCCGCCTCTACTCCTCGCCGCCATCGGCGTTGGCATCTGCTCGTCGGTCATCCCCTATATCTGCGACCAGCTTGCCATGTCGCGGCTGCCGCGATCGAGCTTCGCGCTGATGCTGTCATTGCTGCCGGTCACCGCCACGCTGATCGGCGTCATCGTGCTCCGCCAGATACCCAGCCCTACCGATTGCATCGGCATCGCGCTGGTGGTGGCCGGCGTCGCTTTTCACAAACCGGCAAATGCATGATCAGGCAAGCTTCTCCTTGAGAAAGACGATCGTCCGGCCCCAGGCGAGGTCCGCCGCGTTCTTGTCGTAGCGGGCCGCGGACGTGTCATTGTTGAAGGCATGATTGGCGCCTTCATAGACATAGATCGTGTACTCGACCTCGGCTGCATCGAGCTCCTTCCTGAAGGCGTCGATACCGGCATTGATGCGGGTGTCGAGCCCGGCATAATGCAGCAGCAGCGCCGCCTTGATCTTCGGCACATCCTCGGCCTTCGGCTGCATGCCGTAATAGGCGACAGCGGCAGCCAGATCCGGAGCGTTGGCAGCCAGTGTGTTCACCGTGCCGCCGCCCCAGCAGAAGCCGACCGCGCCGACCTTGCCGTTGCCGTCCGCGTATCCCTTGAGGAAAGCGACCGTTGCGACCGCATTGGCGATGGTCTGCGCCGGATCGAGCTTGGAAAACTGCTCACGCGCTTTGTCTTCCTCGGCCGGCGTGCCGCCGAGCGGTGACAGGAAGTCCGGGGCAAGCGCCACGAATCCTTCCAGCGCCACGCGCCGCGCCACATCGCGTATATGCGGATTGAGCCCCCTGTTCTCATGCACGACGATGACGGTGCCGAGCTTAGCGGACTGGCCGGCCGGCTTGACCAGGTAGCCCTTCATCTCGCCACCGCTGGCGGGGTAGCTGATGTCCTCGCCCGTCACGCGTGAATCGTCCTCGGCAATGATCGCTGCCCGGGCCGAATTCGCTGCCAGCAGCGGCGCAATTGCGGTCGCCGCCGCACCTGATCCGGCAAGCTTGGTCAACTGTTCCATGAAGCGCCGCCGGTCGAGCGTCAGGTGCGTGTATTCGTCATAGGCGTCGATCATCGCCTGGGTAATGGTGGGTGTCGTGACGGCTGGGCTGGCAGGGCTCGGTTTTGTCATGGCGCTCTCCTCGGCTTCGGGAACATGTCCGCCGCGCAAGATAAGATAGAAGCGCGCATGGTCCAGTCACGGATGAGTGAGGCCCGGCATGCAGCGCTCCACGACGTCGGTGGGTTAAATCTACCCGTTTGTAGGTTCCGGCCCTGGATTGAGAACAAAACGGAGACACTTCTGGCCTTTCGCTGCCGAATCACTACATTCGGGGGAGATGTCCGGCTTTTCGGAAGATATGCCTTTTTTTGACGAACCGAACGCGCGGCCCGCGGCCCCGTCGGGCATTGCCGCGCGCGCCATGGCTGCCCGCAGCGGCCACAACGATGCACCCGATTATCTGAACGGGCTCAACCCCGAGCAGCGGCTGGCGGTGGAAACCACCGAAGGTCCGGTTCTGGTGCTGGCCGGGGCCGGCACCGGCAAGACGCGCGTCTTGACCACCCGTATCGCTCACATCCTCGCGACTCATAGGGCCTACCCCAGGGAAATCCTCGCCGTCACCTTCACCAACAAGGCGGCGCGAGAGATGAAGCAGCGCATCGGCCTGCTGATCGGGGAAGGCAATGTCGAGGGCATGCCGTGGCTCGGCACCTTCCACTCGATTGGCGTGAAGCTGCTTCGCAGACACGCCGAGCTTGCCGGGCTCAAATCCGACTTCACCATCCTCGACACCGACGACGTCGTGCGCCTGATCAAGCAGCTCATCCAGGCCGAAGGGCTGGACGACAAGCGCTGGCCGGCCAAGCAGTTCGCCCAGATGATCGATGGCTGGAAGAACAAGGGGCTTGGCCCCGCCGACATTCCCGAGGGCGACGCCCGCGCCTTCGCCAACGGCAAGGGCCGCGAGCTCTACAAGGCCTATCAGGAGCGGCTGAAAACGCTGAACGCCTGCGACTTCGGCGACCTCCTGTGCCACCCGATCCGCATCTTCCGCGCCAATCCGGACGTGCTGAAGGAATACCACAAGCGCTTCAAATACATCCTCGTCGACGAGTACCAGGACACCAACACCGCCCAATACATGTGGCTGCGCCTTCTGGCGCAGCGGCCGGGCGGGCCGCAACCACCACGAAGTGGCTCTCCGGGTGGTGGCGTTCCAAGTCTTTCCGGAGTTCCGGATAGAACGGAGGCGGGTAGCTATAGACCGGCAAGTCCGAAGGATGAATCGGGAATTCCGGTCGAAGGCCGCAAGGACGACCGTCCGTCCGAGCCGTTGCGAGGCCCTCGCGGAGGGCCCGCGCCGGCAGGCGCGGAACAGCCCGTGAGCGATAACAAAGTAAATATTTGCTGCGTCGGCGACGACGATCAGTCCATCTATGGCTGGCGCGGCGCCGAGGTCGACAACATCCTGCGCTTCGACAAGGATTTCCCCGGCGCCACGATCATCCGGCTGGAGCGCAACTACCGCTCCACCGCGCATATCCTTGGCACGGCTTCCCATTTGATCGCCCACAATGAGGGCCGCTTCGGCAAGACGCTGTTCACCGAAAAGATCGCCGAGGACGACGAGAAGGTGCACGTCCATGCCGCCTGGGATTCCGAGGAGGAGGCCCGTGCCGTTGGCGAAACCATCGAGGCCTACCAGCGGCAGAAGCACAATCTCAACGACATGGCCATTCTTGTCCGCGCGTCCTTCCAGATGCGCGAATTCGAGGACCGCTTCGTCACCCTCGGCCTCAACTATCGCGTCATCGGCGGCCCGCGCTTTTACGAGCGCCTCGAAATCCGCGACGCGCTGGCCTTCTTCCGCGTCGTCGCCCAAGGGGCAGACGACCTCGCCTTCGAGCGCATCGTCAACGTGCCGAAGCGCGGGTTGGGCGAAGCCACCATCCGCCAGATCCACGACACCGCCAGGGCGCTGCGCATCCCGATGCTGGAGGCTGCGGAAAAACTCGCCGAGAGCGACGAACTGAAGCCGAAGCCGCGCGCAGCATTGCGCGAAGTCGCCGCCAATTTCGAGCGCTGGCAGAAGGCACTGGAGACAACGCCGCACACCGAGCTCGCCGAGACCATTCTCGAGGAGAGCGGCTACACCGACATGTGGAAGAACGACCGCTCGGTGGAAGCTCCCGGCCGGCTGGAAAACCTCAAAGAACTGATCCGCTCCATGGAGGAGTACGAATCGCTGCGCTCCTTCCTCGAACATGTAGCATTGGTGATGGACGCAGAGCAAAACGCCGAGCTCGACGCCGTCAACATCATGACGCTGCATTCGGCCAAGGGCCTCGAATTCGAGACCGTTTTTCTGCCCGGCTGGGAGGAAGGACTGTTCCCGCATCAGCGCGCGCTCGACGAGGGCGGCCGCTCCGGGCTGGAGGAAGAGCGGCGGCTGGCCTATGTCGGGCTGACCCGCGCCAAGAAGAACCTGCATTTGTGGTTCGTCTCCAACCGCCGCATCCACGGCCTGTGGCAATCCACCATCCCGTCGCGCTTCCTCGATGAATTGCCGGAAGCCCATGTCGAGGTCGCCGAAAGCGGCAACTCCTATGGCGGTTACAGCAATTCCTATGGCGGCGGCTCCTTCGCGTCCGGGCGGGGCGGCCAGGGGGCAGGAAGGCAGAATCCCTATGGCGCTTCGCGCTTCGACAATGTTGGCGGCAATACAGGCGGCACCGAGAAATCGGGTGCCTTCTCCAGCACCTATGCGACGCCGGGCTGGCAGCGCGCGCAGCAGAACCGCACCGAGGCGACCGACCGCAACTGGGGCTCGCGTTCCGGCCACCAGGTCGAGCGCATCGGCTATGGCGAAACCGATAGCGGCTACGGCGCCGGCCGCACCTCGATCAAGGGTCGCACCATCGACGGCGAGCTGGTCGCCAAATCCGTCGCCGACAAGCCGTCGGCCTTCAGCGTCGGCGACCGCGTCTTCCACCAGAAATTCGGCAACGGCAACATTTCGGCCATCGAAGGCAACAAGCTGACCATCGATTTCGACAAGGCCGGCCAGAAACGCGTGCTGGACGGGTTTGTGACCGGTGTGTGAGAGATTTTTGACGAAAAGCCTCGCTCAGAAAAACGGCCCATGCAGGAGGGAGACAGGCCGGTCGCCGGCGAGCCGCCGACACCGGCCTCGGCATGCCGTGCCAGCGCGCATCTTTCGCCCGAGACGCCGAACGGCTGAACGACAGCGCCCAGGTCTTCCCTCCAGCCACTTCGATCGCCTAGGATGAGCCAGGCGCAGTAGAGGAAATTCACCATCATGGTGCTCGAGTTGAAGGTGCCGCATGGCGCGGAGTTTTCCGTGCTGGCACCTCTATGGCCCACGTTTCTCAGCTACGTGCTGTCCTTCATCTATCTACTGGAACAATTTGCACAACATGTTCCACACCGTGCAGCGGGTGGATGGCCGCGTGCTGTGGGCCAATCTGCATCTGCTGTTCTGGCTGTCGCTGATGCCCGTCACCACCGCATTCATGAGCGAAAACCATTTCGCGCCGGTGCCTGTCGCCGTTTACGGTGTTGTCCTGGCGCTTTGCGCGGCCGCCTACTTCATTCTGGTCGTCATGCTGCACCGGCTGCATGGCCACGACACTGCCTTCGCCAGAGCGGTAGGCGCCGACCGCAAGGAAAAGATCTCGGTAATCCTCATCGCCGCCATTCCGCTGGCCTTCGTCAATCAATGGATCAGCGTCGCGTTCTATGTGCTGGTTGCCATGATCTGGTTCGTACCGGACAGGCGGTTCGAGAGGCTGGTCGAAAAATAGGTATGCCTATTCCCGCATCGCTTTCAGCTTTTCCGCCACCGAGGCCGCAAGGTCGGCATAGCGTTCCTCCAACCGCTCGGCCGCCTTGATCACCGAAAAATCATGGCCGAATTTTTCCAGCGCCATGCGCAGCTTCTCGACGAATTCCGCTTGCTTTTCGAGCGCCGAAAACAGCGTCTTCACTTGCGCTTCGCTGATGTCGGGATTGGCTAGCATTTGCGGCACCTCGCGGCTCATCTGGTCGCCGGTGGCGGTCTGTTCTTTCAGGATCTCGATCCAGTCGGTCAATCGGTAATCTCCTTCTTACACGGACAGCATGCGCAGCGCCTGCCGATGTGGTCAACCCAAGGACGCCAAAGCGGGCTTGCGCGAGCCCCTCGCCGCGCTAAGTTCGGCGCAACTTGAACGAGGATACTATTGCCCATGACCACCGACACCGAAATCCAGACCGCCTTGCCTGCCCTTGCCTCCGGCAACGTTGCTGTCATCACCGGCGGCGCCAGCGGCATCGGCCTTGCCGCGGCCAAGCGGCTGGCTGCAATGGGCCTGAAAATCGTGCTTGCCGATATTGGCGGCGCGCGGCTCGATGAGGCTGCCGGCGCCGTTGCCACGATTGCCGGCGCCAGCGCGGTACTTGCTGTTGCGACCGACGTCTCGAAAGCCGACGAAGTCGACCGGCTGGCCGAAAAGACGTTCGGTGCCTTCGGCGGCGTGTCGCTGTTGATGAACAATGCCGGCGTCGGCAACAATCCCGGCAAACCTTGGGAGAACCGCGACGCCTGGAAACGGCTGCTGGACATCAATTTTTGGGGCCTCGTCCATGGCGTCGAGGCCTTCGTGCCGCGCATGCTGGCGGCCGGAGGGCCGGGCCTGATCGTCAACACCGGCTCCAAGCAAGGCATCACCACGCCGCCCGGCAATCTTGCCTACAACGTCTCTAAATCAGGCGTGAAGACCTTCACCGAAGGCTTGGCACATGCGCTGCGCAACGAGCCCGGCGCAAAGGTTGCGGCACATCTGCTCATTCCGGGGTTCACCTTCACCGGCCTGATCGAGGGTGCGACCGAAAAGCCCGCCGGTGCCTGGACCGGCGAGCAGGTGGTCGACTTCATGCTGGCCTCGCTGGTGCGTGGCGACTTCTACATCCTGTGCCCCGACAACGAGGCGACACGGCCCATGGACGAAAAGCGCATGGCTTGGGCGATCGGCGACATCATCGAGAACCGCCCCGCCCTGTCGCGCTGGCATCCGGACCACAAGGACGCTTTCGCGGCGTTTATGAAGCGCTGAGCTCAGGCGGCTTGATCTTTAGCACCGCGTTTTTGACCAGCGGCCTTCTTGGCAGCAATGTCGGCGATCTTCCGGTCATGGCGCTTCGCCGCTTGTTCGCATTTGGCGCGAATCTCCTCGACCTCGGATTCGGTCAGATGCTCGATGCCGATGAAGTGGTTGTGGGCTTTGCCGACCCGGATCAGCTCGTCGAGCTTCGCTTGGATCGCCGCGCCATCGCGGTTCTGGGTGTTCTGGATGAGGAACACCATCAGGAAGGTGATGATCGTGGTGCCGGTGTTGATGATGAGTTGCCATGTGTCCGAAAAGCCGAAAATCGGCCCGGTCGCCGCCCAGATCAGGATGATCAGGCAGCAGGAGGCAAATGTCAGCGGCATACCGGCGAGATGGGCAACCGTGTTGGCAATTCTAGTGAAAAGCTTCTCGATCATGGCAAGAGAAACAACCGGCAATCGCTCCGGGTTCCCTTGCACGGAGAGATTTCACGGACATAACCGTGCACGCGCCCGCAAGATCAGGGTATTTCGTTTTCCCAGCGATCGAGAAAGGCCTCGATCGGTATTGCCTGCATCTCGGGGACTGCCTTGGCCAGTTTCTCGACCGGCCAGTCCCACCAGGCAAGGCTTTCGATCCGCGCGGCGATGTCCGCCTCGAAGCGTTGGCGCAATTGCCTGGCCGGAACGCCGGCGGCAATCGCATAGGCAGGAACGTCGCGCGTCACCACCGCATTGGCGCCGACGATGGCGCCATTGCCGATGGTCACATCAGGCATGATCACCGCGCCATGGCCGATCCAGACGTCGTGGCCGATGGTGACGGACTTCGCCCGCCGCCGTTCCCGAAACGCCGCATCGACACCCAGCCAGCGAAAATATTCGTTCGGGCGGTAGCTGACCTTGTGCTGGGTCAACCGCTCAATCGGATGCTCCAGCGCGTTGATCCGGCTGTTAGCAGCGATCGAACAAAACTTGCCGATGGTCGTGTAGATCGCCTCGGCGTGGCGCTCGAAATAGGAGAAATCACCCACTATGACTTCGCGCAGGATGACTCGCTCGCCGATCGAGGCGTAGCGCCCAAGCTTGCACGCCTTCAATTCCGCGGTCGGGTGGATGCGCGGTTCGGGATCTTTCAGGACAAGGTTTTCGGGACGGTCCATGCCGGCGGCTTTACGCCCGAGCGATTTGTCCCGCAAGCGGGACCAATCGTCCGTCACCTGTTTCCAGTGCCTATTTCGGCTTGCCGTTGGTCCACACTACGTTCTGGCCATAGAGCGGCACCGTGGTGACCGACATTTTCGCTGAACCATCCTGCACCTGGCGCGAATGCGATAGATAGATCAGGGTCTCATTGGTTTTGTCGTAGATGCGGTTCACCACCTGCTTCTTCCAGATCAGGCTGATGCCTTGCTTGAACACTTCCTCGCCGGCCTCGCTCATGTCGATGTCGCTGATGGTGATCGGCCCGGTCTGGCGGCACGAGATCGAGGAATCCGACGGATCCTCGAACCAGTTGCCCTTCTGCAGGCGATCGATCACGCCGCGGTCGAAATAGGAGACGTGGCAGGTCACGCCTTCGACCTTCGGATCCTTGATCGCCTCGACGATGATGTCGTTGCCGAGCCAGTCGACGCCGACCTTGCCGACCTCCTGGGCGACAGCCGCACCGGCACCGATGACAAGGCATGCGGCCAAAGCGCCGCCGATCAGTTTTCGCCCAATCAGTCCTTGCCCAATCAGTCGTTGCAACGAAGCCTCCTGCAGTTCGAGTTTTGCCACCTCAGGTGGGACAGGCTGCAGCGCTTTGCAAGCGGATCATTTTTTGACGGGAAAGCGGTTGCGGCAACGCGACATCTTTGCGCGCGTGAGATCAAACCGCTAAGAGTGTTCGCCGAACAAGCTTTTGCGCCGATACGGTGCCAATGAAATCCACGACGGACACCCAACTGATGATGCGTTCAATACTGGTCGGCATTCTCGTCCTGATGGCGGCGGGTATCGGCTGGCTCACCTTCGACTGGTACCGCGGGCACTATGGCGGCGAGCCGTTTGGCGCGCCGTTCACGCTGGTCGACCAGAAGGGCGCTCCGGTCACCGAAGCTGCCTTTCGCGGCCACCCCAGCGTCGTCTTCTTCGGCTTCACCCATTGCCCGGAAGTCTGTCCGACCACGCTGTTCGAACTGGCCGGCTGGCTGAAGACGATGGGTGACGACGGCAAGAACCTGCGCGCCTATTTCGTCTCGGTCGACCCGGAGCGCGACACGCCCGAAATCATGAACGCCTATATCAGTAATTTCTCCGACCGCATCCTCGGCATCACTGGCGACCCGGACAAGGTCCACGCCATGGCCAAATCCTTCGGCATCTATTCGAAGAAGGTCGATACCGGCAACGGCGACTACACGATGGACCACACCGCTTCGGTGCTGCTGCTCAACGCCAGAGGCGATTTCGCCGGCACTATCGCCTATGGCGAAAGCCCGGACACCGCCATCGCCAAGCTCAAGCGGCTGGCGACGGAAGGTTAGAGCATGATCCCGAACCGAAGGTCCGCGACAGCGAAAAGTGAGACCGATTTTCGGAAAAGATCATGCTCAAACAAAAACACCTTTTGATGACCCAAACGCGGCTTTATTTCACCACTGGAAAGATCGATGCCGACCGTATCTTCGCGGCGTTCGAAACGGCCTTCGAGGACGAGGGTCTGCCGATTGCCATCCTCGAAGTCGATGAGGATCGCGACATTCACGAAGTGTCGCTCTATGCCGACGGCGATGTCGATGCCGTCGAGGCGCGCGTGAATGAGATTCTTGCCGGGCTTACACTGTCGAGGCCGATTGCGCGCGAGCCCGTGCCTGATATCGACTGGGTGACGCGTTCGCTGGAGGGACTGACGCCGGTGCGCGCCGGCCGTTTCTTCGTTCACGGCGCGCATCACCGCAGGAAGCGCCACAGCGGCGAGCTCGCCATCGAGATCGAAGCGGGCCTCGCCTTCGGCACCGGCCATCACGGCACTACCGCCGGCTGCCTTGAAATGCTGGAACAGGTCGTGCGGCGCGAGCGCCCGCGCAGCGCGCTCGACCTCGGCACCGGCAGCGCCGTGCTGGCCATCGCGCTGGCCAAGCTCGCGCATATTCCGGTGCTGGCGACCGACATCGATCCGGTCGCCAGCAAAGTCGCGGGCGCCAATGCACGGTTCAACCAAGTCAAGGCGCTCGTCGAAACGGTGACGGCGCCGGGCTTCCACCATCCGATCTTTGCCGCTCGCGGCCCCTTCGACCTCATCGTCGCCAACATACTGGCGCGGCCGCTGATGCGGCTGGCGCCAGAAATGGCCGGGCATATCGTCTTAGGCGGCTCGATCGTGCTGTCAGGCATCCTCGACCGGCAGCGCGACGCGGTGATTTCGGCCTATGTCGGCCAGCAGTTCCGCCATGTCAGGACGTTGCATCGCGAAGGCTGGGTGACGATTCACCTCAAGCGGTGACGAGCAGCGCCTTCAAACGCAGGCGGTAAATTCGCTCAGACGTAGCGCGACCTTGCCGCTTTCTTCAGTTCTTCGCGATCGTAGCCGTGCGCTTTCAGCGTTTCGTCGTCAAAGCCAAGCAGAACGCCGCTCACATAGCGGCTCGCTTCGCGCTGGCGCGCTTCGATGAGAGCATTCACAGCGCTTCTGAAAAATCCGCGTCTGGCTGAAATCGTGGACATGATGGTCTCCTTTGCAGGGCAATAAGACTCGTTCCTCCACATCAAAAAGGTAAGCTATGCTGACCTTTTTGAAATCGCTGATTCTGCATGGCGTCTATGCGCAAAAGCGATGCTGCTGGACCAAACCCCACCGAGTTGTCAGGCGGCTGACGCTGTAGCACTTTGATCTTGTGCTGATTTTCTCCGGACCGAAGATCAGCGTAGCAAAAAGTCGATTCCGATTTTCGGGGTCATGCGCTACGGTCGCGCCAACATCCGAGGAGAGGCCAGATGTTCCAGACCTTTGATTCCGCCGGCGATCCCGCCGTCGGCAAGCCGCGTGTGGCGTTGCTGCGTCAATGGCTGACGGCCAACGGGCTGGATGGCTTCATCGTGCCTCGTGCCGACGAGCATCAGGGCGAATATGTCGCCGACCGTTCGGCGCGGCTGAAATGGCTGACCGGCTTCAGCGGCTCGGCCGGCGTCGCCATCGTGCTTGGCGACCGCGCCATCATGTTCGTCGACGGGCGCTACACGCTGCAGGTGCGCCAGGAGGTCGATCTCGACATCTTCTCGATCGAAAGCCTGGTCGACAATCCGCCTCCCACCTGGATCAAGGACAATCTCGGCAAGGGCGTGCGGCTTGGCTTCGACCCCTGGCTGCAGACGATTAGCGACGTGAAAGCGCTAAAAGCTTCGGCTGAAAAATCGGGAGCGGTACTAGTGCCGCTCGAGACGAATCCAATTGACGCCATCTGGAAGGACCAACCCGAACCACCGCTGGCGCCGGTCGAGCTCCATCCGATCGCCTTTGCCGGCGAGTTGGCCAAGGACAAGCTAACGCGGCTGGCCGAGGCCATCGGCAAGGATGGCGCCACCCATGCCGTGCTGACCGACCCGTCCTCCATTGCCTGGGCCTTCGACATCCGTGGCGGCGACGTGCCGCACACGCCGCTGGCCCTCGGCTTTGCCGTGCTCGCCGCCGACGGGTCGAACCTGCTCTTTATGGACCAGCGCAAGTTTTCGCGCATCGTCGCGGCCTATCTGACGCAGCTCGCCGAATTGCACGAACCCGGTGAATTCGAAGCTGTTATCGCAGCTCTGGCCAAGGGTGGCGCGAAGATCGCGCTGGACCCAGTTCTGGCGGCGGAGAAGCTCAGGATGCTGGTCGAGGACAATGGCGGCACCGTCATCACAGCACCCGATCCTGCCCGCATTCCACGCGCGACGAAAAACCAGGCCGAGATCAACGGCGCTCGCGCCGCGCATCGCCGCGATGGCGCCGCCGTCGCCAAGCTGCTTTGCTGGCTCGACCGCCAAGAACCCGGCAAGCTCGACGAGATCGCGGTCGTCACCAAGCTCGAGGAGTGCCGCCGCAGGACCGGCGAGGAAACGCAGATGCCGCTGCGCGACGTGTCCTTCGACACCATCTCAGGCGCCGGTCCAAACGGCGCCATCATGCACTACCGCGTTTCCCGCGCCACCAGCCGAAAACTTCAGTCTGGCGAGCTGTTCCTGCTCGATTCCGGCGGACAGTACCAGGACGGCACCACCGACATCACCCGCACCGTGCCGATCGGCAGGCCGACCGAGGAAATGCGCGAACGCTTCACGCTGGTGCTGAAGGGCATGATCGGCATTTCCATGCTGCGCTTTCCTCCGGGCACGCGCGGCTCGGAGATCGATGCCGTGGCGCGCCTGGCTCTGTGGAAACATGGCTGCGATTTCGCCCATGGCACCGGCCACGGCGTCGGCTCCTATCTGGCCGTGCACGAGGGCCCGCAGCGGATCGCAAAGACCGGCACCGAAAAGCTGCTGGCAGGCATGATCGTCTCCAACGAGCCGGGCTACTACAAAGAAGGCTCTTACGGCATCCGTATCGAGAACCTCATTCTGGTGACACCGGCCGAGCCGATAGAGGGCGGCGACATCGCCATGCACGGCTTCGAGACACTGACGCTGGCGCCGATCGACACCAGGCTGGTGCGATCGGACCTCTTGACGCGCGACGAGCTGCATTGGTTCGACACATACCACGCCCGCGTGCTGGCCGAGATCGGACCAATGCTCGATGGCGAGACGCTGGCGTGGCTGGAAAAGGCAACCGCACCGCTGCCGCACGACCAGAAGATCTGATTTTTCAGCAGGAGTGGTGGGTGTGTTGAAATTGATTGAACCGGAGGGGAGCGGACATTTGGTCCGTAGGTACCGGAAGCGCTTTCAAATCAGAATTCCGCCGTGAACTCAGCCACTCGGGGTTCGGCGCTGGTTCATAGCCACAAGACGGGCAAATCTTATCTTTGCGGAATTCAGGCATTGGTCGTTCAAGCCAGAGCATTCGCGGCAGCGCGACCCTACCTACAAGAAACGCCGTTCCGGTCGATACGAGTAGACGACCCGATGCAACGCCCGTGCCCTCAAGCGCATTAACCCGATGAAGAGTTGCGGCGGCCATATTGACAGCTGTGTGTTAGAGTAAAAGCGACCATGACCAAGAGCACCCTCGCCTACATCAACCCGGCCATTCTGCGATGGGCTCGGGAGCAGGCCCGCCTCAGCCCCGAGGTGGTGGCCGAAGGCATGGGTGTGAGTTTGGACAAGCTCCTGGCCTGCGAAGCCGGAGAGAAGCAGTTGACCTTCCCGCAATTTTTGGCGGCCGCGAATTTCTACAAACGCGCCCCGGCGATTTTCTACCTCAATGAGCCACCACACGATTTTCAGCCGATTCAGGATTTTCGGCGACTACGTGAAACTCCCGAGGATGCCTTCAAGTCCGGCTTGGAGTGGGCCATTCGCCAGGCGCGTGAGCGCCGCGAACTGGCACTTGAGCTGCGTAACGACGTGGGTGAGCCGGTGCGGGACTTCAAGCTTCAGGCAACCATCAACGACGACGTGGAGAAGCTCTCTACAGCCATTCGTGCCTATCTCGGCGTCAAGCAGACCGACCAGCAAGGCTGGCGGGCCAAGGCGTTTGACAACTGGCGCACGGCCATCGAGGCCAAGGATGTGCTGGTGTTCATGGTCCCTCGCCTGGCGCTCACCGAGATGCGCGGCGTTGCTATCGCCGAAACCAAACTGCCCATCATTCTCATCAACTCCAGGGACCGCACCAATGGGCGGACCTTCACCTTGCTGCACGAGTTCTGCCATCTGGTTGTGAGGGCTAGCGGCATCAGCGGCCTCGACTTCGTCGCGCCTGAGCCAGCCAGCGCGGAGGTCGAGCAGTTCTGCAACGCCGTCGCCGCCGCCACCCTGGTTCCGAGTGATTGGCTGCTTGGCGAGCCGTTGGTCCGCGCCAAAGGCCAGGACATGACCTGGGCCGACGATGAGTTGGTGGCCTTAGCCGCCCGCTTCGGAGTTAGCCGTGAGGTCATTTTGCGCCGGCTGTTGACGCTCAATCGGACCACCAGAGCGTTTTACGAAAGCCGCCGGGTCAGCTTCCAGGCGGAATATGACGCGCTGGCGGAGAAAAAGAGTAGCGGCGGCCCTGAGCGTCATCTAGTCGTACTCAGCCAACTCGGCCGCAACTTCACCCGTCTGGTGTTCCAAGGCTACTACGAGCGCCAACTAACGCTGCGCGACGTTGCCAACCACCTCAACATGCAGGTCACCGCCGTTCCTAGAGCATCGGACGTTCAAGTGAGTCCATACCCTGCTGCTGTGAAGTAGTTTCTGCATTCAACTGGCGAGAACAGAT